>DATGDV010000253.1:0-13188 GCA_035310685.1 Thermoanaerobaculia bacterium | reverse complement strand
CCGCGAAGTTCCCGGCCCGGATCCTCCGCTCGGGGAGCCACGGGAGCTGGAAGAAGAAGACGTACGAGGATTTCTTCCTCTGCTCCGGACTCGACCTCAGCTCGCGCCGGAAGGCGAGCGGGTGTGGCGCGTTGAGGAGCGCGAGCGAGAGCAGCCGCTCCGGGAGGAGGAGCGGCGCGTACCACGCAAAGGCCCCGCCCCAGTCGTGCCCGACGACGTGGGCCTTCTCCCGTCCCCCGCCAAGCCGTTCGATGAGTCCCGCGAGATCGGCGAGGAGCGCCTCGATGCGGTAGGCGGCGACGCCCGGCGGCTTGTCCGAGAGGTTGTAGCCGCGGAGGTCGGGCGCCACGGCTCGGAAGCCCGCAACCGCGAGTGCGGGGAGCTGGTGGCGCCACGCGTACCAGAACTCGGGGAATCCGTGGAGAAGGACGACGAGCGGCCCCTCGCCCTGCTCGACCCAGTGGAGCCGGATCCCGTTCACGGGTGCCTCGCGGTGCGTCCACGCTTCCGTCATGCGGCCTCCCGCCGCGGCTCCTTCACGCGCGAGAAGAGCGCGGCCGACACGAGGCCGAGCGCGAGCATCGCGGGCCACAGCACGCGCCCGCCCCCGTGCTCGAGGAGCGAGGTTCCGAGCGGCGGCCCGACGACGATCGCGAGGTTGAACGCCATCGTGTAGAGCCCCATGTAGACGCCGCGGCTCTCGGGCGGAGACACGTCGGCGACCCACGACGACATCCCGGGCAGGAGGACCATTTCGCCGAACGTCCAGACGACGATCGTGAGGACGACGGCCGGCAGCGATCGCGCGAAGGCGAGCGCGCCGAACCCGACTCCGACGAGGACGGAGCCCAGGACGAGCGCGCGCCGGTGGGGCCAGTGCGCCATCGCGAGGTTCAGCGGCACCTCGAGGAAGACGATCAGGAGCGTGTTGACGGTGTGGAGGAGGCCGAACGTCCAGACGGCCATGCCGAGGTCGCGCACGAGGTAGACGGACATCGACGACTCGTGCTGGAAGAACACGATCCCGACCGGGACGAGCGCGACGAGGAAGTAGACGAGCGTCGGGTCGCGCAGGCCCTCTCGCCGCGAGGGCGCGGCGCCGGCCGGCCGCGGCGAGGGAAACGAGACGTCCCGCGGGAAGAGGAGGACGAGCGTGGCGGCGGCCAGGAGCGACGTGGCGCCGTCCGCGAGGAAGAGCGCGGGCCAGGAGACTGCCGCGAGGAAGCCGCCCACCGCCGGGCCGACGCTCATGCCGAGATTCACGGCCAGGCGCTGGAGCGCGAACGCCGCCTTGCGCTGATCCGGCGCCGCGAGGTGCGAGATGACGCTCAGGCTCGAGGGACGGAACGCCTCGCCGGCGAGGGCGAGGAGGAGCGTGAGGCCGGCGATCGAGGGGAGAGTCCGCGCGAGCGGGACGAGGAGGAGGAGCACGCCCGAAAGAACGAGCGAGATCCGCATCATCCGGACCGGGCCGAACCGGTCGGCGAGCCGCCCGGCGAACGGACCCGCGACGAGCGCGCCGATCCCGAAGAGAGCGAAGACGCCGCCCGCGACCGAGGGCGTGACGCCCATGTCCTTCGTGAGGTAGAGGATCAGGAACGGCAGGAACATCGTTCCCGACCGGTTGACGAGAGTGGCCCCCGCGAGCACCCAGAGGGCGCGGGGGAGGCCGGCGAGGCCCCGCCAGGGGTTCAGCGGCAGCCTCCGGGAAGCGGCTCCACCCGGGGAGCATACGTGCGCCTGCATCATTCCCGCCGGTGCGGCGCGGCTCCGACGATAATCGGCCCGTGCATGTCGAGTTGACTCTCAACGGCGCGGCCCGGGCCTTCGACGTCGCGGCCGACGCCTCGCTCCTCGAGCTGATCCGCGACGGCGCGGGCCTCACGTCGCCGAAGGACGGCTGCTCGCCGCAGGGGCAATGCGGGGCGTGCCTCGTCCTCGTGAACGGCCACCCGAAGACGGCGTGCGCCGTGCCCGCACGGACCGCCGCCGGAAAGTCGGTCCTGACGCTGGAGGGCGTCGCCGAGCCCGAGCGCCGCATCTACGCCGAGGCGTTCGCGCGGACGGCGGGCGTGCAGTGCGGCTTCTGCATCCCGGGAATCGTGCTCCGGATGAAGAGCGTTCTCGACGCGAGCCCGGAGCCGACGGACGAGGAGATCCGGAAGAAGCTGGACCCGCACCTCTGCCGGTGCACGGGCTACGCCAAGATCGTGGACGCGTTCCACGCGGCGGCGCGCCTGCGGCGCGGAGAGGCGCTCGACCCGCCGGACGGCTCGGGCCGCGTCGGAACGAGCCTCGTGCGGTACGAGGCCGAAGAGCTCGCGCTCGGCGAGCGACCCTACGTCGCGGACCTCGCCTTGCCCGGCATGCTGCACGCCGCAGTGGCGCTCTCGCCCCATGCGCGCGCCCGCGTCGTGCGGATCGACACGTCGCGTGCGGCGCGCCACCCGGGCGTGTTCGCGATCGTGACCGCCGGCGACGTGCCCGGAAGCCGCTTCTACGGCCTCATCGTTTCCGACTGGCCCGGGTTCGTGGCCGAGGGCGAGGAGACGCACTACGTCGGCGACGTCCTCGCGGCGGTCGCGGCGGTCGACGCGCGGACGGCCCGCGCAGCGGCGGCGCTCGTGGACGTGACCTACGAGGTCCTCCCGCCCGTGACCGACCCGGAGGAGGCGCTGCGCGAGGGCGCCCCGCGCGTGGGCCCCGGGGGCAACCTCCTCTCGCGCTCGGTCGTGAATCGCGGCGACGCCGAGGCCGCGCTCGCCGCCTCGGCGCACGTCGTCGAGGGCACGTGGCAGACGCAGCGCATCGAGCACCTTTACCTCGAGCCCGAGGCCTGTCTCGCCGCGCCGGGAGACGCTGCCGGACAGAACCCGCGGGCGAAGCTGACCCTCTACACGCAGGGACAGGGCATCTTCGACGACCGGCGGCAGATCGCCGCGTTCCTCGGCCTCGCGGAGGACGACGTCCACGTCGTCCTCGTCCCGAACGGCGGCGCCTTCGGCGGCAAGGAGGACATGTCGATCCAGGCGCAGACCGCGCTCCTGGCCCGCGTCACGGGGCGCCCCGTGCGGCTCGTCCTCTCGCGCGAAGAGTCCATGCGTCTCCACCCGAAACGGCATCCGATCCGGATGCACTACCGTGTCGGCTGCGACGCCGAGGGCCGGCTCACGGCCGTTCGCGCGCGGATGATCGGCGACTCGGGCGCGTACGCCTCGGTGGGCGGCAAGGTGCTCGAGCGCGCGGCGGGGCATGCGGCCGGGCCGTACCGGTGCGCGAACATCGACGTCGAAGCCCTCGCCGTCTACACGAACAACCCGCCGTGCGGAGCGATGCGCGGCTTCGGAGCGAACCAGGCGCACTTCGCGATCGAGGGCGCGCTCGACCTTCTGGCCGAAAAGGCCGGCCTCGACCGTTGGCAGATCCGGTGGGTGAACGCGCTCGAGGCGGGCGACGAGTGGTCGTGCGGCCAGACGCTCACGGCCTCCGTCGGCCTCAAGAAGACGCTTCTCGCCGTCAAGAAGGTCTGGGACGAGAGCGGCGGCCGGGCCGGGATCGCGTGCGGCATCAAGAACACCGGAATCGGAAACGGCATGAAGGAATGGGGACGGACGCGGCTCGTCGTCGAGGCGGACGGCCGCATCACGATCTACAACGGCTACACGGAAATGGGCCAGGGCCTCCTCACCGTCCTCATCCAGTGCGCGTGCGAGACGACGGGCCTTCCCGCGTCCCTCTTCCGCGCGCGGGTCGACACGCGCTTCCCGATGGAGGTGGGCCAGACGACCGGCTCGCGCGCGACGTACCTCGGAGGGCGCGCCGTCGTCGACGCCGCGAAGAAGCTGAAGGCCGACCTCGACTCCGGCAGGACGTTGGCCGATCTCGCCGGCGCGACGTACGTCGGCGAGATCCTCGTGGACGACACGACGCAGCTCGGGCACGCGCCGCCGCCCGGCAGGCCGATGAAGCTCCACTCCGCGTTCAGCTTCGCGACGCAGGTCGTCGTCCTGGACGAGAAGGGCAGGGTCCGGAAGGTCGTCGCCGCCCACGACGTCGGGCGCGCGATCAACCCGAAGCTCTGCGAGGGACAGATCGAAGGATCGGTCCACATGGGCCTCGGATATGCGCTCACCGAGGAGATGGTCTGCGCGGACGGAATGCCGACCTCGTTCCGCATCCGCGACGCGGGTGTTCTGAGGGCGCAGGACATGCCCGAGGTCGAGGTCATCCTCGTCGAGGACCCGCAGCCCGACGGGCCCTTCGGCGCGAAGGGCGTGGGGGAGATCGGCCTCGTCCCGACGGCGCCGGCGGTCGCCGGCGCTCTCTTCGCGTTCGACGGCATCCGCCGTTTCACGCTGCCCATGAAGGACTCCGCCGCGGCGCGGGCCCTCAGGCGGTGACGGGGTGACGGCGCCGGCGACGCGCTCGTCGCTGCCGAAAGTCTCGGGCCTGAAATGCGTTCTCTGCGGAACTGTCTACGGGCACGGCGAGGTCGAGTACACGTGCCCGCGCTGCGGGATCGAGGGCATCCTCGACGTCGAGTACGACGCCGAGCGCATCGGGAAGAGGTTTTCACGGAGGACGCTCGAGGCGGACCGCGACCTTTCCCTCTGGCGCTACCGGGCGCTCCTGCCCGTGCCGGACGACGCCGCGCTCCTCCCGCCGCCGCGCCTCCAAGTGGGCTTCACGCCCGTCGTCGAGGCGCCGGCCCTCGCGAAAGAGCTGGGGATCTCCGCGCTCCTCGTCAAGGACGACGGCCGGAACCCGACGGCGTCCTTCAAGGACCGCGCGAGCTCGGTGGGAGTCCTCCGCGCGCGCTGGCTCGGCCGGAACGAGATCACGTGCTCCTCGACCGGCAACGCGGCTTCGTCCCTCGCCGGCTTCGCGGCCGAGGCGGGGATGAGGGCGTTCATCTTCGTCCCGGCCTCCGCGCCGGAAGCGAAGGTCGCGCAGCTGCTCGTCTACGGCGCGAAAGTCTTCCTCGTCGAAGGCCCGTACGAGGACGCGTTCCGGGTCTGCCAGGCCGCTGTCGACGCGTTCGGCTGGTACAACCGCAACTGCGCCATCAACCCGTACCTCGTCGAAGGGAAGAAGACGTGCGGCCTCGAGATCGGGGAGCAGCTGCGCGGGAAGCCGCCCGACGTCGTCACCGTCGCGCTCGGCGACGGCTGCACGACGGCGGGGATCTGGAAGGGGCTCGTCGAGATGAAGACGCACGGCGTGCTCGATCGCCTGCCGCGCCTCCTCGCCGTGCAGGCCGAGGGCGCTGCGCCGCTCGCGAAGACCTTCGCGTGCGGCGACGAGCGGATCGAGCCCGTCGAGGCGGCGACGGTCGCCGACTCCATCAACGTGGGCGCTCCGCGGAACGGCATCAAGGCCCTGCGCGCCGTGCGCGCCTCGGGCGGTGCGATCGTGACGGTGCGCGACGAGGCCATCCTCGCGTGGATCCCGCGCCTCGCCCGCGCGACCGGCGTCTTCGCCGAGCCCACGGGAGTCGCCGCGCTCGCCGGCCTCGAGGTCGCGCTCGAGAAGGGTCTCGTGTCGCGCGGAGAGCGCGTCCTCCACATCGCCACCGGGAACGGCCTGAAGGACACGCGGGGAGCCATGCGTTCCGTCGCTCCCCCGACACGCATTCCGCCGGATCTCGACGCGGTCCGGGACGCACTGGAGAGGCACGCATGATCCACGGACCGACGTATTCCGAGATGCGCGACCCGGGCCTCCTGCCCGTAGAGCTCCGGCAGCGCGCGCGGAAAGCCGCGCGCGAGGCGCCGCTCGACCCCGTCAACCTCTTCAACATCACGTGGCACGACGGCGCCGGCCGCGTGCGCGCGCTCGTTCTCCCCGAGGCCCTCACGGGAGTCGAGGCGCCGATCGTCCTCCTCTATGCGAAGGACTTCCCGACGGGCGCGCACAAGGTCGGGGCCACGTACTCCGTCCTCATGGAGCACCAGCTCCAGGGCGACGTGACCCCCGGGACCTCGACTCTCGTCTGGCCCTCCACGGGCAACTACGGCATCGGCGGCGCGTGGGTCGGCCCGCGGATGGGGTACGAATCGGTCGTCATCCTCCCCGAGGAGATGAGCGCCGAGCGGTTCGAGAAGATCGCCGCCTACGGGGCGCGCGCCATCAAGACGCCCGGCTGCGAGAGCAACGTCAAGGAGATCTACGACGAGTGCAAGCGTCTCGCCGCGCAGCCGCAGGTGCGCGTCATGAACCAGTTCGCCGAGATGGCGAACTACCGATGGCACTACAACGTCACCGGCGCGGCCGCGTCCGAGGCCGTCGTCGCGCTCGGCGCCGGCCGGCCCGCCGCGTTCGTCTCGGCCATGGGCTCGGCGGGCACGATCGCGGCGGGCGACGCGCTCAAGGCGCGCTTCGGGACGAAGATCGTGGGCCTCGAGCCGGTCCAGTGCCCGACGCTCTCGCGAAACGGCTACGGCGGACACGCGATCGAGGGGATCGGCGACAAGCACGTCACCTGGATCCACCACGTCACGAACATGGACGCCGTGATGGCGATCGACGACCAGGAGTGCCTGCTCGGCCTGCAGCTCGTGGCCGAGCCGGCGGGACGCGACTTCCTGGCCTCCGAGGGCGGCCTCGGCGAAGCTGCGCAAAGCCTCTCCACGCTCCTCGGGATCAGCGGCGTCTGCAACATCCTCGGCGCCATCCGGACGGCCCGCTGGCTCGGCCTGGGCAAGGGAGACGCCGTCGTCACGGTGTCGACGGACGGTCTCGACCGGTACCCGTCCGTGCTGCGCCGCCTCGAGAAGACGACGGGTCCGCTCACGCGTGCGAAAGCCGAGGCGCATCTCGCGTCGATCTTCCGCGGACAGAAGCTGGACTGGATCACGGAAGGGACGGTCGAGAACCGCGAGCGGTGGCACAACCTGAAATACTTCACGTGGGTCGAGCAGCAGGGGAAGACCGTGGCCGACCTCGACACGCAGCGCTCCGAATCCTGGTGGACCGACCAGGCGGCTCTGGCCGGAGACGTGGACCGCCGGCTCCGCGAGGTGCGCGGCTGGTGACTGGACCTCTCGCTGGCGAGGCGGGCACGGGCGGGCTCGCGATCATGGGGGGCAGCGCCGTGGCGCTCAATCCGCCTTCGGTCGAGCGGCGCGACGTCGTCCTCGGCTCCGGACCGCGCCGCGAGCTCGACGCCTCCGGCTGCCTCGTCCTGCCGGGCCTCGCGATCGCCCACACGCACCTCTATTCGGCCCTCGCCCGCGGAATGCCGGGTCCGGCGGCGCCGCCACGCTCCTTCCGGGAGATCCTCGAGACGGTCTGGTGGCGCCTGGACGCGGCTCTCGACGAGAGGTCGCTCGAGGCCTCGGCAGAGCTGGCTCTCCTCGACGCGGCGCTCTCGGGCGTCACGGCGGTGATCGACCATCACGAGTCGCCGTCCTTCATCGAGGGCTCGCTGGACGTGCTCTTTCGAGCGGCCCGGACGATCGGCGTTGAGATCGCGCCATGCTACGGGGCGACGGACCGGCACGGCTCGAAGGGCGCCCGCGCCGGCGTCGCCGAATCCGCTCGGGCGATCCGGGAAGGCCTGCCGGCGATGGTGGGCCTTCATGCCGGCTTCACGGTTTCGGACGAGACGCTCGGCGCCGCGACCGACCTGGCGAAGCGGACGGACGCCTGGCTCCACGTGCACGCCGCCGAGGACCGGTGCGACACGGGCTCCTTCGCGCGCCTCGAGAAGGCCGGCGGCCTCGGGCCAAAGACGATCCTCGCGCACGGCGTGCACCTTTCGGCCGCCGAACGCCGGCGGGCGGAGGAGGCCGGCGCCTGGATCGTCCACAACCCGAGAAGCAACCTCCAGAACGCGGTCGGGTACGCGGACCCGAGGACGCTCGGCCCGCGCGTCGCCCTCGGGACGGACGGGATGGACGCCGATCTTTTCACCGAGGCCCGCGTCGCCCACCTCCGCGCCCGGGAGGCGTACGGTCCCGAGGGCGGCATCGACGCGGTCGCCCTGCTCGCGAACGGGCGGCGCCTCGCCGGTCTCGTGTTCGGCGAACGGTCGGGAGACTGGATCGTCCTCGATTACGACCCGCCCACGCCGCTCGCGGCGGCGAATCTCGCGGGACACGTCCTGTTCGGGCTTGGGAGCCGCCACGTCCGCGACGTCGTCGTGAACGGCGAGATCGTCGTCCGGGACCGGCGGCCGGTCCGCGCGGACGCAGCCCGGATCCGCGCCCGCGCGCGCGAGGAAGCGGACCGGCTCTGGAAGCGGATGGCGTGAGCGTGCTCCGCCGGCTTCCGCTTTCCGTCCTCGTGCGCCGCGCGGCGGAGGAGCTTCCGACGGGATCGGTCTACGACCTTCCCGTGCGCCGCGTCTTCAGGGGTTTTCCCGGCCGCGACCTCTCGGCACGCTTCCACGGCCATCGCGCGGCGACACCCCTGGGCCCGGCAGCGGGTCCGCAGACGCAGCTCGCGCAGAACCTCGCCCTCTCGTACCTCGCGGGGGGGAGGATCCTCGAGCTCAAGACGGTGCAGGTGAACGACCGCCTCGTCATCCCGCGCCCGTGCATCGACATGCGGACCGTGGGCTTCAACGTGGAATGGTCGCAGGAGCTTCTGGTCGAAGACTCCCTCCGCGAGTACGCCAAGGCACGGCTCCTCGTCGCGATCCTCGCCGGGCTGTGCCGCATTCCGGAGCCGGAGCAGGACGCCGTCTTCGACGTCTCCGTCGGGTACGACCTCGAGGGCATCCGGTCGGCCAAGATGGCCGGGTTCTTCGACGGGGTTCGCGACGCGAGGAGGATCCTCGACGAGGAGCGCGCCGCGCTTCGCAGGGAGCTTCCGGCGTCGCTTCGGCGCTGGGCCGACGTCCCGTGTCCGGAGCGTCTCTCGGACTCGGTGACGCTTTCGACGTTTCACGGCTGCCCTGCCGAGGAGATCGACGCGATCGGCCGCCACCTCCTCGCCGAAGAAGGCCTCCACACGATCGTGAAGCTCAATCCCACGCTCCTCGGCTACGGGGAGGTCGAAGAGATCCTGCACGGCCGCCTCGGCTACCGGCACATCGCGCTACGCCGCGCCGCGTTCGAGAAGGACCTCCAGTGGGCCGATGCGCTCTCCGTGGCGCGCGACCTCACGGGCGAGGCGGCGCGACGCGGCCTCGGCTTCGGCCTGAAGGTGACGAACACGCTCGTCGTCGTCAACGCCGGCGATTTCATGCCCGGCGAGGAGGCATACCTCTCCGGCGAGCCGCTCCACGTCCTCGCGCTCGGGCTCGGACTGAAGCTCCGGGAGGAACTGGGCGCGGACCTCCCGGTCTCCTTCTCGGCCGGGGTCGATTCCGCGAACGCGGCTGGCGTCGTCGCCTGCGGATTCGTGCCCGTGACGAGCTGCACGGACCTCCTCCGGCCGGGAGGCTACCAGCGCCTGCACCGGCAGGCCGAGGGCCTCGCGGCGGCGATGGGCGATGCCGGCGCCGCGACGCTGCCGGACTTCATCCGGAGGCGCGCGGGACGCGCGGACGGAAGCGTCCCCGAGGCGTCCCTCGCGAATCACCGCCTCGCCGCGGCGGCGGCGCTCGCCGACGCGCGCTACACGGCACGGCGCACGGGCCGGCTGCCGCGGAAGATCGGGTCGCATCTGCACCTCTTCGACTGCATCAACTGCGACAAGTGCGTCCCCGTCTGCCCGAACGACGCCAACTTCGTCTACGAGACCGAGCCGCGGACGATCGCGTACCGCGACCTCGTCGTCGAAGGCGGGCGTCTCTCCGCCGGCGAGGAACGGGCGCTCGCGCTCGGCGGCGAGAAATCTTCGCCTCACCAGATCGCGAACTGGGCGGACGCCTGTAACGACTGCGGAAACTGCGACGTCTTCTGCCCCGAGGACGGCGGCCCGTACATCGAGAAGCCGCGCCTCTTCTCGACGCTCTCCTCGTTTCTCGCCGACGCGCCGCGCCCCGGCTTCTTCATCCGGCGCGACGAGGACGGCTCCCTCGCCGCCCGGGGTCGCTGGGGAGGCCGCGACGTGGAACTCGTCGTCGAGCCGGGCGGCTCCGCCGTCTTCCGGGACGGCGTCGCCGAGCTGCGGTTCGCGTTCGCTGCGGCCGCTGCCCCGAGCGAGGCCCGGATTCTCGCGCCGCCCGCACCCGAAGGGCACGTCGTGCCCGTAGGCCACTACCATGCGCTCCGGGCCCTCGCGTCCGGCCTCTTCGCGACGGGGGCGGTTTCGTGGCTGACCGCAACGTGTCCGGATACGTCCGCAACGGAGATTTCGACATGACGACGACCGCCTCGATCGACCCCGCCGTCGTGGAGCTCCTGCGGGGGCGCAGCCTCCTCCTGACCGACGACGCGACGACGCAGGAGCTCTCCGCCCTCCTCGCCGTCGCCGAGCGCCTCGCCGCGCTGGACCGCGCGGGGAAAAAGACGGCGCTTCTCCCTCACGAACTCGCCTACGCGATGTTCTTCGACAACTCCACGCGGACCAAGTCCGCGTGGGCCGGGGCGGCGTCCCGGCTCGGCATGCACCCCGTCATCGTGGACGGATCCTCCACGCAGGTCGCGCACGGTGAGACCGCCGCCGAGACCGGAGCCATGCTCGGGATGAACGCGCACGCTCTCGGGGTGCGCCACGATCTGATCCTCGGAGAAGGGAACGCGTTCATGCGCGACGTGAAGAAGGGCATCGACGACTACCTCGCGGCGACGCGCGACCCGCGAAGCGTTCCCGTCGTGAACCTCCAGTGCGACATCGACCATCCGACGCAGACGCTCGCCGACCTCTGCTGGCTCCGCGAGAGGTTCCCGGAAGGCCTCGCCGGCAAGCGCGTGGCCGTGTCGTGGGCGTATTCGCCCAGCTATGCGAAACCGCTCTCGGTGCCGCAGGGGCTCGTGATGCTCCTGACGCGCTTCGGAGCTCACGTGACGCTCGCGCATCCCGAGGGGTACCGCCTCATGGACCGGTGTCTCGCGTCCGCCGCGCAGCATGCCGCGTCCTCCGGCGGGTCCTTCCAGACAGTTTCCTCGATGGACGAGGCGTTCGAAGGCGCCGACGTCGTATACCCGAAGAGCTGGGGGCCGTACGACCTCATGCTCGCCCGCGTGGACGCGAACCGCGCGCGCGACGGCAAGCGCATGGCGGAGATCGAGAAGGAGGCCCTGGCCCGCAACGCGCGGCACCGGACCTGGATCTGCGACGAGCGCCGGATGAAGGCGACGCGGGGCGGAGACGCCCTCTACATGCACTGCCTGCCCGCGGACATCGGGGCAGAGGTTTCGCCCGGCGTGATGGCGAGACACGCGACGGACGTCGCGCGCGAGGCGAACTGGAAGGTCTACGTGGTGATGGCGCTGCTCGCGGCGGCCAAGGTCCCCGACCTGGCGCGCCGACTGGAGGACTTGTGAGCAAAGAGACGATGACGAGGACCGAGCTCGACGCGAGAGTCGCGGAGCTCGCGGAGAGATACCGGCCGCTCGCGGCCGAGATCCTGAAGGAGACGATCCGCATCCCGGCCGACCACGTGGATCGGCCCGAGGATGCCGGAGGCGACCCGAGCTGCGGCCTCTCGAACCACGAGAAGCCCCGGCTCGACTACCTGAGGAAGAAGATCGTCGATGCCGGCGCCGTCCGCCGTCCCGGGGACGTCGGTGCCGACGGTTACGGGAACCTCGTCTGGACCGTCGACGACCCATCCGACGGCGTCCCCGCGAAAGACAGGCGCATCGTCTATTTCGACGGCCACACCGACACGGTGAGATCCATCCGTCCTGCCTGGCGCGAGAAGACAGGGGGCGTCGACGCGTACGACGGGCTCGTCGATCCGGCCGGTATGAAGCGCGACTTCCTCAAAAGCGAGCTCGGGTACCTGCCTCCCGAGCCCGAGTGGGAGCACCTCGTCTTCGGGCGCGGCGCGGCCGACCAGCTCTCGGGCGTCGTGGCGCAGATCGTGGCGACGAAGATCATGCTCGAGCTCGCCCCGCTCGGCGCGCTCCGGGGAACGACCGTGCGCTCCTACGCCACCGTCGCCGAGGAGGACAACGACGGAGGCGGGCCGCACTTCGTGATGAAGAAGGTTCTGCCGGGCGCCGGACCGGAGCTCGTGCCCGACGCCGTGATCCTGACCGAGGGCACCGGAGACTCCGCGAAGGGGGCCCTCGGGATCTATCGCGGCCAGCGCGGCCGCATGCAGATCGAGGTCGCGGTGACGGGCAAGTCCTGCCACGGGTCGATGCCGTGGGAAGGAAGGAACCCGCTGGAGTGGGGCGCTCCGATTCTCGCCGAGGCGGCGAGACGCTACGACGCCCGGGACGGTTTTCTCGACCATCCGTTTCTCGGCCACGGCACGCGCACGGCCTCGTGGGCGCGTCTCGACACGCCGAGCGACTGCGCGGTTCCCGAGCGGTTCGTGTTCCGCTTCGACCGCCGCCTCACGATCGGGGAAACGCCGGAAAAGGCCCTCGCCGACGTCGAGGGCCTCGACGCGGTGGCCGCCGCGCGAGCCGCGGGGCTGAGCGTCACGGTCTCGGTTCCGACGTACGACGAGCCCACGTGGACCGGCTTCGTCCTCCACAACCCGCAGATCTACATGGGCTGGCTCACGCCCGAGGAGCACCCGGCCATCCAGGCCGCCGTGGCGGCGTATCGCGGCGTCGTGTCCCCGCACGTTCCGGAGGGAGGCCGGCGCGGGGCTCTCCGCAAGGAGCCGCGGGTCGACCGCTGGATCTTCTCGACGGACGGCGTCGGGTTTCCGGTGTCGAAGGACGACACGTCGATCGCCGTTCCGGAGCGGAAGCTCTGGGTGACGTCGGGCGCCGTCAGGCATCCGGCCATGCTCGGGATCGGCCCGGGCATCGAGCAGAACACGCACAAGATCGGGGAGTGCGTGGACCTGCGCGAGGTCGTCCACGCGGCGGCCGTCCTCGCGCGCTTTCCGAGCGCGTTCGTGTCGGTCTCCGGCTAATCAGGGAACGACGCGCGTCGCGGCGCGCGTCAGCCGGTCCATGACCGCGCGGCCGATGCCGCGGCGCGGGATCGCGAGGGCCAGGAGCTCCGTCCCGGGGCGCCGCGTGCGCAGCGCGGCGAACAAGCCGCGCGCGATCTCCTCGGACGAAGAGCCGAGAGAAAGGAATCTCTGCTTTGGAAAGAGCGAGGCAAGGCCCGCGTCGCCAAGGACGAGTGCGTTGGGATGCGAACGGAAATAAGAAAGAAGAGAGG
>DATGDV010000252.1:0-4845 GCA_035310685.1 Thermoanaerobaculia bacterium | reverse complement strand
TTCCGTGACCTCAAGCCGGAGGCGGGGGCGCAAAAGATCCGCAGCTCGTTCTGCACGGTGCTGGCCTGCGCGACGAGGATGTCGGGATACGACTCGTCGATGGAGACCGATGGGAACTCCTTGGGTTGGATCCCGACCTCCGGGTAGCTCTCGTTGCTGAAGAAATCGACGTCCTTGGAGAAGTCCGTCCCGACCTCGTGCAGCTTTGTCTTGCGGTTCAGCTCGATGTCGAGGCTCTTGATGTCGGTCACCTTGCCGGCGTCGTAGAAGAGGTGCTTGCTGTCCATCGTCCAGCCGTACGGCCCGTAGGACGGATAGACGCTTTCGGGAAGGAGCGCCCCGCGGTCGACGTCCAGGATCCTGATCTCGGAGTACTCGGCTCCCTTCGCAGAGAAGCCCATCGCGACGAGCCGTCCGTCCACCGACGGGACCAGGCTTTCGATCGTCGTCGTCACGTCTTTCTTGTACCCGGTGGGATCGAAAAGGAGCTTCTCCGCTCCGTTCCAGCCCTGGCGGTAGTAGGCCTTCCCGACGTTCTCGCCTCCCAACGTCTTCTTGTAGAAAACGCGGCCGTTCTCCCAGGTGATGGCCGTGTACCGGGCAGACTGCAGCTTGTCCAGCTCCATCCACTCCTTCGCGAGCGCTTCCGCTGCCGGAATCTTCGCGAGGACCCCGTCCGTCAGGTCCGCCTGCGCCTTGAACCAGGCGTCGACCTCCGGGCTCTTGAGATCCTCCAGCCACCTGTACGGGTCCTTGTAGACCTTCCCGAAGTAGGTGTCCGCTGTGTCACCGGCCTTCGAGGGCGGATAGGGCCAGTTTCCGGCGCACGGAACGACGAGCAAAAGCGCGAGAGCGAGGACGAAAAATCGCTGCATGTTGTTCTCCTGTCACGCCGTCGCCTTCTCCCTCGCCCCCACCCGCATGACTTCGGCCACGAGCGCGTCCTGTTCGATCTGGAAGGCGTGGTGGGAGCCGGGCGCGGGGCTCGCGAGGTCCCGGCGGCCGATGTAGCGGAGGGGACGCGCGGGATCGACACCCTCGACGTTCCCGTCGAGGAACTGCTCGCGCACGAAGCGCCAGCCGCCCATGTTGCGAGGCTCCTCCTGCGACCACACGAGCTCCGCGTCCCGCGGGTAGCCTGAGAGGGTCTGCCCGAGGTCGCGGCCCGGGAAAGGGTAGAACTCCTCGAGCCGGACGATCGCGACGTCGCCCTTCCCCGCCTTGTCCCGAGCCGCGAAGAAGTCGTACGCGAGCTTGCCGCTCGTCATCACCACGCGCCGCACGGAAGCCGCGCCGCCGGACCCAAACGCGGGGTCGTCGAGCACGGGGTGGAACGCTCCGTCCGCGAGCTCGTCCAGCGTCGACACGGCTTTCGGGTGGCGGAGCAGGCTCTTCGGCGTCATGACGACGAGGGGCTTCCTGTCCTCGCGCGCCATCTGCCGGAGCAGCAGGTGGTAGTACTGCGCCGGCGTCGAGACGTTCGCGACGCGCAGGTTGTCCTCGGCGCACAGCGTGAGGAAGCGCTCGAGGCGCGCCGAGGAGTGCTCGGGCCCCTGCCCTTCCTGGCCGTGCGGCAGCAGCAGCACGAGGCCGCAGCGCTGGTTCCACTTCTGCTCCGAGCCCGAGACGAACTGGTCGATGACGACCTGCGCGCCGTTCGCGAAGTCCCCGAACTGCGCTTCCCACAGCACGAGCGTCGACGGGTCCGTCACGGCGTACCCGAACTCGAAGCCCATGACCGCGTTCTCGGACAGCAGGCTGTCGATGACCTCGAAGCGCGCCTGCTCGGCCGCGATCGTGTTGAGCGGGACCCATTCCGCGCCGCTCGCGACGTCCGCGAGCACGGCGTGGCGGTGGCTGAACGTGCCGCGTCCGGAGTCCTGCCCCGAGAGGCGCACGGGGGTCCCTACGAGGAGGAGCATTCCGAACGCGAGCATCTCGCCGCCGGCCCAGTCGATGTCGGGCTTCCCGCTGCCGTACTCGGCGCGCTTCTTCAGGAGCGACTTCAGCTTCGGGTGGACTTCGAATCCCTCGGGCACCGTCGAGACCGCGCGGATGACACGCGCGAGCCGCGCGCGTGGATCGCCTTCCGGATGGAGGCGCGGCGCGGGGGGCACGGCGAGCGAGTCGACGAAGGACGCCTTCGCGGTGCCGCGCGCCTCGTCGTAGGCGCGCTCGAGCCCCGCCTTCTCCGCCGCCCACATCGCCTCGATCTCGGCGGCGCCGAGGAGGCCCTGCCTGACGAGCGATTCGCCGTAAAGGCGGGCGACCGAGGCGTGGCTCTTGATCTTCTGGTACATCAGCGGCTGCGTGTAGCTCGGCTCGTCCCCCTCGTTGTGGCCGTAGCGGCGATAACAGACGAGGTCGATCACGACGTCGCGGCGGAACGTGTTGCGGTAGTCGATCGCGATGTCCACGACGTGGACCACGGCCTCGGGGTCGTCGCCGTTCGCGTGGAAGACCGGCGCCTGCACCATCTTGGCGACGTCCGTGCAGTACGGCGAGGACCGCGCGTCGGCCGGGTTCGTCGTGAAGCCGATCTGGTTGTTGATGACGACGTGCACGGTGCCGCCCGTGCGGTAACCGTGGAGCTGCGACATGTTGATCGTCTCGGCCACGATCCCCTGGCCGGCGAACGCCGCGTCGCCGTGGAGGAGGACCGGGAGGACCTTGCGGTGCTCGCGGTCTTCCCCGAGGTGCGTCTGCTTCGCGCGGACCATGCCTTCCACGACGGGATCCACGGCTTCGAGGTGACTCGGGTTCGGGGCGAGCGAGACGTTCAACCGCGCGCCGCCGGGAGCCACGTGCGTCCCGGACGCGCCGAGGTGGTACTTCACGTCGCCCGAGCCCTGGATCGACTCGGGGTCCACCTCGCCCTCGAATTCCGCGAAGACCTTGCCCACCGGCTTGCCCACGGTGTTCGTGAGGACGGTGAGCCGCCCGCGGTGCGACATGCCGATGACGGCCTCGCCGAGGTCCGCCCCGGCCGCGCGGTCGAGCAGCCGGTCGAGGAGGGGGATCGCGGCCTCGCCGCCTTCCAGCGAGTAGCGCTTCTGGCCGACGTACTTCATGTGCAGGAACTTCTCGAAGCTCTCGGCCTCGACGAGCTTCTTCAGGATCCGCCGCCGGTCTTCGTCCGAGAGCGGCGTCCGGTTGCGCGTCGATTCCATGCGGTCGATGAGCCACTGCTTCTGCGCGGGGTCGGGGTTGTACATGAACTCCGCCCCGATCTTTCCGCAGTACGTCTGGCGCAGGACCTCGAGGATCTCGCGCAGCGTGGCCTTGTCGCGCCCGCCGAGGCCGTTCGTGATGAACGGCCGGTCGAGGTCCCACAGCGTGAAGCCGTACGTGGCGGGATCGAGGTCCGGGTGGTAGGGCACCGAGTCGCTGCCGAGCGGGTTCAGGTCCGCCACCAGGTGCCCGCGCACTCGATACGCGTTGATGAGCTGCAGGACGCGCGCCTGCTTCTCGACGGCCTCCAGGCCGCGCCCTCCCGCCGACAGCGGGGTCGACGAGTCCTTCTCCCACCGCATCGGCCGGTGCGGCACCTTGAGGTCCGAGAAGATGCGCTCGTAGAAGCCGTCGCCGCCCAGGAGGAGGTCCTGCAGCGTGCCGACGAACTGGCCCGACTCGGCGCCCTGGATGATGCGGTGGTCGTACGTCGAGGAGACGTTCATGACGCGCGCGATCCCGAGCGTGGACAGAGCCTCCTCCGGCATCGCCTGGAACTCGGCCGGATAGCCCATGGCGCCGGTCGCGATGATGGCGCCCTGGCCCGGCATGAGGCGCGGCGCCGACGCCGTCGTGCCGATCGTGCCCGGGTTCGTGAGCGTGATGGACGTGCCCGCGAACGCGTCCAGCTCGATCGTTCCCTTCCGCGCCTTCGCGACCATGCCGTCGAAAGCCTCGAGGAACGCGCCGAAGGACAGCTTCTCGGCGCCCTTGATGTTCGGGACGAGGAGGCTGCGGGATCCGTCCTTCTTCGTGATGTCGATCGCGATGCCGAGGTTCACGGCCGACTTCCGGATGCGCGCGGGCTTGCCGCCGGCCTCGCCGTACGCGTCGTTCATCCCCGGGTGCTTTTCCAGCGCGCGCACGATCGCCCACGCGACGAAGTGCGTGAAGGAGACCTTCGAGAGGCCGAGCGCCTCGCGGTGCCGGTTCAGGATGCGGCGGTTCTCCTCCATCGTCTTGACCGGAATGACGCGGTTCGTGACGGCCGTCGGGACGGCGAGCGACGCCTCCATGTTCCGCACGATCGTGGCGGCGCCCCCGGAGATCGCGACGGCCTGCTCGCCGGCACGCGGACCGGAAGCGGGAGGACGCGCGGGGGCCGCTGCCGGGGGAGGGAGCGCCGGCTCGGCGGCCGGGGCGGCCGGCAGCTCGGGGACGAGCTCGAGCGCGCCGAAAGCCCGGCCGGTCATCTCGTGCGGGACGCGCTCTTCGATCTCCCGGAACGCCTGCTTCCAGTTCTCGCCCACGGACGTGGGCTCGAGCCGGTACTGCGCGTAGAGCTCGAGCGCGAACGCAGCGTTGTCGCCGAATTCCTCGAGCATCGCGTTCAGAACGGGGGAAGCCGAGTCGCTCATCGGGTCATTCTAGGCCGTCCGAGCGGCGCCGAGCCGAGTGCTACCATGAATGAATGAGCCCGCTGCTCCGCGGCGTTCTCCTGGTGGCCCTGCTCGCCTCCACCCAGGCGGTGCGGGCGGACTGGGTGGTGCAGCTCGCGGCCTTCGCCGACTCGGCGTTCCTCAGGCAGATGGTCGAGTCCGTCCGCAAGGCGGGCTTTCCCGTCACGACGGAGCCGCTCACGCGCCCAGACGGCACGGCGCTCACGAAGCTCCT
>DATGDV010000251.1:0-1918 GCA_035310685.1 Thermoanaerobaculia bacterium | reverse complement strand
CTTTCGCTGGGCGGTGCTGCCGGAGGAGCACCGGCCGCGCCTGAACGGCCCCTTCCCGGCGGCCGGCCCGCGCTTCGAAAGCCGTGCGCCCGATCCGGCTCTGGATCGCGCCCTGTTGCCTCTCTTCGCCCGCGCACGCTCGCTCCTCAGCCGGATTCACGTGATCCAGGCCGGCCGCATCCAGACCTACCTCCTGTACATCGTCGTCACGCTCGTCGTGCTCCTTGCGTGGAGCTGGTCGTGGTGAATTCGATCGCGAACCTCCTCGTCGTCCTCGCGATCGCGCCGCTCCTTCCCGGCGTGATCAACAAGACGAAGGCCCTCGTGGCGGGCCGCAAGGGACCGCCTGCTTTCCAGGTCTATTACGACCTCGTCAAGCTCCTGGGCAAGGGACTCGTCGTCAGCCGCACGACGACGTGGGTGTTCCTCGCGGGGCCGGTCCTCTCCGTCGCGGCGCCGATCGTCGCGGTGCTTCTCCTGCCGCTCGCGGGCCGTCCCGGATGGCTCTCGTTCGAGGGAGACATGATCCTCTTCGTCGGCGTCTTCGCGCTCGCGCGCTTCTTCGTCGCGGCGGCGGCCATGGACACGGGTTCGCCCTTCGAAGGGATGGGCGCCGCGCGCGAGGTGACGTTCTCGGCCCTCGCGGAGCCGGCGGTTCTCTTCGGAATGCTCGCGCTCACGCGCCTCTCGGGCTCCCTGTCCCTGACCGGCATGCTCGACATCCGAGCTGCCGGAGCCTGGCAGAAGGCGAGCGCGTCGGTCGTCCTCGTCCTCGCGAGCTGGTTCCTCGTCCTCCTCGCCGAGAACTCGCGCGTGCCCTTCGACGACCCCAACACGCACCTCGAGCTCACCATGATTCACGAGGTGATGGTCCTCGACCACGCGGGGCCCGCGTTCGGCTTCGTCCTCTACGGCGCGGCCCTCAAACTCGCCGCCTTCTCGGCGCTGCTCGTGACGCTCCTGATCCCGGCGCGCGCGGGAGGAGGGCCCATGGACCTCGCCCTCTTCGTGGCCGGGCTCGCGGGGGTCGCGGTGGTCGTGGGGCTCGTGGAGTCGAGCATGGCGCGGCTCCGGCTCGTTCGCGTTCCCCAGCTCCTCGTGACCGCGACTCTTCTCGCGGGATTCGCCGTCGTGCTTCTCGTGAGATGACCGAGGCGACGATGCGAGAAGCCGCTTCCTCCGCCCTGATCCTCGCCGTCACGATGAACTTCCTCGCGCTCGGCACCTCGAACCTGAAGGCGTGCATCCGGGCCGCCGCCCTGCAGGGTCTCTTCGTGAGCGTCTTCCCGCTCCTCTTTACGCCGGCCCCGTCCCTGCGCCTCCTCGGCCTCGTGATCGTGGCGGGGATCGTCAAGGCCGTGGTGATTCCCGGGATGCTCACCCGGGCACTCCGCGAGGTGCACATCCGTCACGAGATGGAACCGTACCTGGGACTCGTTCCTTCCGTGCTGCTCCTCGCCGTCGGGACGGGTGCCACGACGCTCTTCGCGAGCCGCCTCCCGCTCGAGCCGACGCACCGCGACCTCCTCGTGGTGCCGGTCGCGCTCTCGACGCTCTTCGCCGGGTTTCTCCTCCTCACGACGCGTCGCAAGGCCATCTCCCAGGTCACGGGCTACCTGATCCTCGAGAACGGGATCTTCGTCTTCGCGCAGCTCCTTCACGAGGCCATGCCGACGCTCGTGGAGGTCGGCGTCCTCCTCGACCTCCTCGTCGGGATCTTCGTCATGGGGATCGTCATGAACCACATCCAGCGGGAGTTCGGCTCTCTCGACACCGAGCGGCTCGCGGAACTGAGGGACTGACGGATGCTGCTCCTCGCGCTCATCGTCGTGCCGCTCTTCGCCGCCCTCGTGGCGTTCGTCACGCCCTCGGAGAAGGCGGCTCCCCTGATCGTGGCTGGAACGGCCGTCCTTCACCT
>DATGDV010000250.1:0-2050 GCA_035310685.1 Thermoanaerobaculia bacterium | reverse complement strand
AGATCGGAACGCAACAGGCCTTCGACACGGCGGATTCCCAGGTGAAGGCGCTCGAGGCCCAGGTTTCGTCGTACGAAGCCCAGGCCCGCTACTTCGAGGAGCAGATCAAGAACGCCGAGATCTACGCGCCGATCGACGGCGTCGTCACCGTGAAGAAGGCGTTTCTCGGAGAGACCGTCGCGCCCCAGGGCTACGGCGGGGCGGGCTCCGCCGGCGCGACGTTCGCGATCATCGTGGACCTCTCCTCGCTCGAGATGGAAGCCGACATCAACGAGCAGAACGTCGGGAAGCTCGTCCTCGGGCAGCCCGCGGAGGTCGCGCTGGACGCGTATCCGGACAAGCCCTACAAGGCGCGGCTCAGGCAGATCGTCCCGACGGCCGACCGCCAGAAGGGCTCGGTCAAGGTGAAGATCGAGCTCCTCGCCAAGGACGCGAAGGTGCTCCCCGAAATGTCGTGCCGGGTGGTGTTCCTGAACCCGCAGGCGAAGATCGACGAGAAGGCGAGGCCGAAGGTGATGGTGCCTTCGGCCTCCGTCGTGGAGGTGGGAGGCCAGAAGGGCGTCCTCCTCGTCGCGAACGGCAAGGCCACGTTCAAGCCGCTGGCGCTCGGCCCCGCGGCGGGCGCGCAGGTGGAGGCGACGTCGGGCCTCTCGGGCGGCGAGGAGATCGTCGCCGACGCCGCCACGGCCTCGCACGCCTGGCGCGCGGAGCAGAAGATCCGCGTCAAGAAGGACTGACGAAAAGGAGAGCCGCATGAGCTCCGCGACCCCTCTCATCCGCATCGACTCGCTCGTGAAACAGTACACGCGCGACACCCAGGTCCTCACCGTGCTCGACAACCTGTCGCTCACGGTCGACGAGGGGGATTTCATGGCGCTCATGGGTCCCTCGGGCTCGGGCAAGACCACGCTCCTGAACCTCATCGCGGGCATCGACCGCCCCACCTCGGGCCGGATCGTCGTCGGCGACCGGGAGGTCTCGACGATGAGCGAGGGCGCGCTCGCGAAGTGGCGAAGCGCGAACATCGGCTTCATCTTCCAGCTCTACAATCTCGTTCCCGTCCTCACGGCGTTCGAGAACGTCGAGCTTCCCCTGCTTCTCACGAACATGAACCGGGCTCGCCGGAAAAAGCAGGTCGAGCTCGCGCTCTCGGTCGTGAGCCTGTCGGATCGCGCGGACCACTACCCGCGGCAGCTCTCGGGCGGGCAGGAGCAGCGCGTGGCCATCGCGCGCGCGATCGCGACCGACCCGAAGGTGCTCGTGGCCGACGAGCCGACCGGCGACCTCGACGCGAAGAGCGGCGAGGAGATCCTCGTCCTCGTGGAGCGCCTCAACTCGGAGTTCAAGAAGACGGTCGTCATGGTGACCCACGACCCCAAGGCCGCGTCCCGCGCGCATCGTCTCGTCCATCTCGACAAGGGCGTGCTCAAGGAAGACGTCCACGCCGAGCGCGGAAAGGCCGTCGGCATGGCAGCGGCGATCTCGGCCTCCTCGACCTGAAGCCCGAGAGCCCATGAAGTTCTTCCCGTTCGTCTTCAAGAACCTTCTCCGCAAGAAGACGCGCTCCGCCCTCACGATCGCGTCGATCCTCCTGCCCCTCCTCGTCATCTGCATCCTGGGAACCCTTCTTCGCATGCTCGAGACCGATCCGACGGGCGGGAAGGGGATGTTCCGCCTGATCGTGCGGCACAAGGTCTCGCTCACGAACTGGATCCTCGAGGCCGACATGCCGAAGATCCAGCAGCTCCCGGGCGTGACGGACGTCGTGCGCATGAACTGGTTCGGGGGCTCGTACATCGACCGGCGCCCCGAGAACGTGTTTTCGCGCTTCTCGACCTCGGATCCCGAGAAGCTCTTCCGCGTGTTCGACGAGGGATCCATCGTCCAGGGCAGCGAGAAGGACTGGATTTCCGACCGGAGCGGCCTCCTGGCGGGCGAGCTCCTCATGAAGAAGTACGGCTGGCGGATCGGCCAGAAGATCACGCTCAAGGGGGACATCTACCCGGTCAACCTCGACCTCACGATCCGCGCCAGCTACAAAGGCCCGGAC
>DATGDV010000249.1:0-2850 GCA_035310685.1 Thermoanaerobaculia bacterium | reverse complement strand
GGAGGGCCTCCCGCGCGCCGGCCCCCGAAGCCGAGCGATCCACGAGGCGCTCGGCCGCGAGAAGGCCCGCGCCCGTCCTCGCGAGAACCCGCACCCCTTCGGCGCGGTCGGGGCCCCCGCGGAAGACCTCCGCGTACGGCGGAAGGAGATCGGGGGGCCCGGCCACGACGCGCCGAGCCGCGACGAGCTCCATGTTCCAGAAGGTCGGAGGCAGGAGGCGCAGGCCCCGCCGCGCAACCGCCGACACGGAGGCCTCCACGCGGCGGCTTTTCGCCGTCTCGGCGGCGGCGCGCGCGAGATGTCGCGAGAGCGCCGGAATCTCCCGGACGGGGGCGTCGAGGACCGCGAGAAGCTCGAACGGATCGCCTGGTTGCCCCGTCCCGTCGCGGGCCACGATCGTCGCACCCTCCCCGAGCCCGAGCGCTCCGCCGAGAGCCGCGCCCGCCCAGGCGTCGCCGGCCGCGTCCGTCAGCGCCGAGACGAGCGCGCGCACCGCCTCGGCCGCCCGCGCCTCGGCGCCTGCGTCCCGCGCCCCCGTAAAGGGCCGGAGAGCCTCGCCCGTGTCGATCGCCACGTCGTTCGGAGAGAATAGCCGAATGCCGCCCGCCTCCGTCCTGCGCGCCACGCTCGAATACGACGGCGGACGCTACCGGGGCTGGCAGGCTCAGGTGAACGCGCGGACCGTCCAGGGCGAGCTCGTGCGCGCGTGCCGCGAGGCGCTCGGCGCGGACGTGAGGGTCCACGGCGCGGGCCGCACGGACGCCGGCGTCCACGCGTTCGCTCAGGTCGCCTCGCTGCACGGAGCCCGCGTGAAGGCGGCCGACCTCGGGGTGCTCCGCCAGGATCTCAACGACCGACTCCCGCCCGACATCCACGTTCTGCGGCTCGACGTCGCGCCGGCCTCGTTTCACGCGCGCCATTCCGCCGGGGAGCGCATCTACCGATACCGGATCTCGCGACGGCGCACCGCGTTCGGGAAGCGGTACGTCTATTGGGTGAAAGACCGCCTCGACGCCTCCCTCATGCGGGCGGCCGCGGAGCTCTTCGTGGGCCGGCATGACTTCGGAAGCTTCTGCGAGAACGCCGAGGGGCACGACTCGACGCTCGTCGAGGTCGCGTTCGCGCGCGTGGAGACGCCGCCCGAGGCGCCCGACCTCATCCTCTTCCGCATCGGCGCCTCGCATTTCCTGTGGAAGATGGTCCGCCGCGTCGTCGGGACGCTCCTCGAGGCCGGGCGGGGCCGCCTCGGCGCCGCGGACATACGCGGGCTCCTCGCGGAGCGGTCGGCCAGGCCGGCGGGATGGACGGCTCCGCCTTCGGGCCTCTTTCTGGAATCGGTCACGTACGCGGGCGATCCGCCTCCACCGCCGATCGATCCGTTCCGGCCCGGGTTTTGAGGAAGGAATGCCAAGATAGACAGAGAAAGAGAAGAAGCAGAAGATTCTCATCCATCGGCGGCTGCGCCAGCGGCCGCCGCATAAAAGAAATATCCCTTGAAACTCCGACTCTTAATTCTGGCTGCCGCACTCGTTGTCGTGCCGGCCGCCAGGTCCTGGGCCCAGCAGTCTTCGCCTTCACAGCGACCCCCGGCGCCCGCGACTGCGGGCGCTCCCGCCCGCGTCCACATTCCTTTCCTCGAAGGCAAGCCGTTCGCCGAGGTCCAGCGGCGCGCGAAGGCGGAGGGCAAGCCCATCATGCTCGACGTCGTCGCGGCGTGGTGCGGGCCGTGCAAGATCATGGACCAGACGACGTTCTCCGACCCCGGCGTCGTGGCCTGGGCGAAACAGAACGTCGTTCCCGCGCGCGTCGATGCGGAGAAGGGCGAGGGGCGGGGCATCGCGGCGCGATATCAGGCGTATTCGTTTCCGACCGTGCTTTTCCTGGGCGCGGACGGACACGAGATCGACCGCCTCGTGGGCGCCTTCGGGGCGACCGATTTCAAGCGTTCGTCGGAAGTCCTTCTCGCAGGAAAGACGCCGATCCTCGAGGGCCTGGCGCGCCTCAAGGTCTCGTGGGACGCCAACACCGCGATCGCGATCGCGAGCGCCCTCACGGCGCGGCGCGATCTCCCCCGGCTCAGGCCTCTCGTGCTTCGCGTCGTGAGCGATGAAGGCGACCTCAGCCGGCCGGAGGTCTTCCAGCTCTTCCTGCAGCTCGTCGCCATCGAGACGCTGCAGAACGACCAGTCCGCGGAGACGGCCGACCTCATCGCGACCTTTCTCCCCAAGCTCGGAACCGATGCGCGGCGGGCCTTCCTGGCGGCGTCGCTCGTGACCGGCCTCGGCAAGCGGGGCGACCTGCCGTCGGCGCGAGCCGTGACGCAGCAGACGCTCGACGCCGTCGGCGAGTCGACGCCGTTTTCGGCCGAGGTCCTCGCGGCGCTCGGAGCCGCCGAGCGCCAGGCCGGCAACGGCCCGGAGGCGCTTGCCGCGTTTCAGCGCGCCGCCGCGCTCGCCGACAAGAACGGCGCCGCCGGCGGGACGCGCGTCGAGCGCCAGCTCGACCTCGCCGAGGCGCTCGCCTCGAACGGAAGGACGGACGAGGGGAAGAAGGTCTATGTCGCGGCGGTCGCGATCGGGCCGCTCGACGCGCCGCTCTCCGCACGGGCGGCACGCGTCGCGCTCGCCGTGAAGGACCGCGCCGAGGCCGTCAAGCAGGCGCGACGCGCCGTCGAGCTGTCGAACGGCGAGGACGCGGTCGCGCAGGCCGCTCTCGCGGCGGCGCTTCGGGCGACGGGCGACCGCGCCGGCGCCGCGGCGGCGCTGAAGCGCGCTTCGGAGCTCGATCCCAAGAACGCCGAGTACCGCACGCCATCGCCCGAGCCGGTGAAGAAGAAGACCGCCAAGGCTT
>DATGDV010000248.1:0-6139 GCA_035310685.1 Thermoanaerobaculia bacterium | reverse complement strand
CGATCTCGAAGTGGCACGCGCGCAGCCAGGGCCGGAACCATCGTCGTAGGACGCATGGATTTCCGAAAGGTTACGCCTTGCCGGCGAGACGGTCCGCGCCGGCTCCGAGACGGCCCCCAGCGGCCGTGGGCATTGCCGTGGCAAGCTGCGGCGAATGGCTGACGTGACGAGGCGCTTTTTTGCCCCGCCGGGGGACGTCGTGGCGCTCACGGCGAGCGAGCCGCTTCTCTTCCAGCTGGCTGAGAGGCTCTGGGCGAAGGCTCCCATGAGCGGCGCGGCGGACGTCATCGAGATCGCGATCGAAAGGTTCGAAGATTTCTCTGGAAGCGCGAGAGCGAACCGCGCGGCGGCGCCCGGCTCACCGCGGCGGAACCCCCTCCCTTTCGCCTTCGAAGAAAGATTGCGATGGGCGCACGAGACGGCGGCATTTCGCTGCGAGGTCCCCGGTGTGCTGCGGGTCGAGATCGACCTGGCACGGGCGCGAATCGACGCGCGCATCGCGGCTTCTCTGCCTTCTTCCTCTTCTTCTTCTTCCTCGTTGAAGTCCTTCCTCGCCCGCACGCTCCTCGAGGCGCCCGCCGCGGTCCTCCTCGCCCGCCGGGGCTGGCGGGCGCTTCACGCGGGCGCGGTCAGCGGCCCAAAAGGCGCCGTCGTGCTGCGCGGGGATGCGGGCGCCGGAAAGTCCACGCTCGTGGCCGCCGCGCATGCCGCCGGTTTTGAGACGCTCGGCGACGAGAGCCTGCTCGTGTCACGTGCCGATCCGGACGAGCTCGCCTCGTCCGTTCGCGAGCTGACGCTGCTCGAGGACAGCGCGGCGCTTCTCGGTCTCCTTTCGAGCACGGAAGCCGCATTTTCGGGCGGCGAGGAAAAACGGCGCGTCGACCTTTTCGCGTCCTCCCGCCCGGAGGCGCGCGCCGCCCGCCGCGCCTCGACGGTGCTTCTCGGGCCGCGCGACCCCGGGCCCGCGCGGCTCGTCCCGCTTTCCCGGCCGCAGTTTCTCGAGGAGTTCGCGAGGGGCGAGATCCCGCAGGAGCACGTCGACGGAGGAGCCGGCGCGGTTGCGGGCGCGTGGGCCGAGGCGGGTGGAATGCGTCTGGACGGCACTTCCGATCTCCCCGGGGGCGTCGCTTTGTTGAAAACTCTCGTCACCTGACGAGATTGGTCCCCACGTCACACAATCCCGGAAACGGACTGTATTAGGCTAGCCCCGAAATGGGCGGAGCCCGGCCGAAAGTCCTTCTCGCGCATTCCTACTACCTCGCACACGATCCCAAGCAGTGGCGGAAGATGAAACCCTATCCGCCGCTCGCGACGCTCCTCGTCGCGTCGGTGCTGCGAGAGCAGGGATTCGACGTGGAGCTGTTCGACGCGATGCTCGCCGGAGGCGAGGCCGATTTCGTGCGGGTCCTGGACGCCACGGACGCCGCGATCGTCGGGATTCTCGAGGACAACTTCAACTTCCTCACGAAGATGTGCACGACGCGGAACCGCGAGGCGGCGCTCTCGATGGTGGCCGCGGCCCGCGCGCGAGGTTGCCTCGTCGCGGTGAACGGGTCGGATGCAACCGACCACTCGTCTCACTACCTCGCCGCGGGAGCGAACGCCGTGATCCTCGGGGAGCCGGAGGTTACGTTCGCCGCGCTCGCGGCCGCCTGGGCCGCGGATCCCGCGGCGCCGCTCGACGGCATCGCGGGACTCGCGCTCCGAGGGCTTGCGTCCGACGCCTCCGCGCCGCCGCGAAGAACGGCCGTGCGCCCGTTCGTGGAAGACCTCGACGCGCTTCCGCTCCCGGCCTGGGATCTCGTGGATGCGGAGGCCTACCGCGCCGCCTGGACTCGGGCCCATGGCCGTCTTTCGTGGAACGTCGTGACGACGCGCGGATGCCCCTTCCACTGCAACTGGTGCGCGAAGCCGCTGTACGGCACGCGGTACGCGCAGCGAAGCCCCGCGAGCGTGGCCCGCGAGGTTCGCCTTCTCGCCGAGAAGGTCCGCCCCGACCACCTCTGGTTCGCGGACGACATCTTCGGATTGAGCCCGCGCTGGATCGAGTCCTACGCCGAGGCCCTCGCGAAAGAAGGCGTGCGCGTGCCGTTCGCGATGCAGTCGCGCGTGGATCTCATGACGTCCTCCGCCGTCGGCGCGCTCGCGCGCGCGGGCGCCGAGGAAGTCTGGATGGGCGTGGAGTCGGGCTCGCAGAAGGTCCTCGACGCGATGGACAAGGGCACGCGTCTCGGGCAGGTGCGCCTCGCGACGCGCCTTCTCAAGGCGCACGGGATCCGCCCGGCGTGGTTCCTGCAGCTCGGTTACCCGGGCGAGACGTGGGAGGACCTCGTCTCGACGCGGGCGCTCGTCCTCGAGGAGCGTCCCGCCGACGTGGGCGTCTCGGTCTCCTATCCGCTGCCCGGCACGCTCTTCTACGAACGCGTGAAGGCGCAGCTCGGCGCACGGACGAACTGGAGCGACAGCGACGACCTCGCGATGATGTTCCGCGGCACGTACGAAACCTCGTTCTACCGGCGCGTGCGCGATCTCCTCCACGAGGAGGTGGCCGCGTTCGCAGGCGGCGGCAACGCGGCGGCCGAGGCCGGAATGACGTTCGACGAAGCCTGGGCCGACCTGGCCGCGAGCGAGGCCGGCTTCAGAACCGAGAGGGTTCCCGAGCGCCATCTCCGCCTTATGGGCGCGTGAGCGGCGACGCGGCGTCTCTGCCGGCCGCGGTCCGCGCCTTCGACGCGCTCGCGCCCCTCTTCGACGAGCGTTTTTCGGCCTGGAAGAGCGTCGCCGCGCAGCGGCGCGCCGTCCGGCGCGCGCTTCTCGCGACCTTCCCGGAGGGCTCCACGCTGATCGAGCTGGGGGGCGGCACCGGAGAGGACGCGCTCTTTCTCGCGCAGCGGGGCCGCCGCGTCTTCGTCACGGACGGGGCGCCCGCGATGGTGGCGCGCGCCACGGAGAAGGCGCGCGCGGCGGGCGCCGCCGACCGCGTCGCGGCGGAGCGCGTCTCGCTCGAAGACCTCGACGCGTGGGCGGCCGCGCGCAAAGGCACGATCTTCGACGGCGCGTTCTCGAACTTCGCGTCCCTGAACTGCGTGACGGAACACGTCTCCGTGGCTCGCGGCCTCGCGCACGTCCTTCCCGCGGGGCGGCGCGCCCTTCTCGTCGTCTTCGGGCCGTTCAGCCCCGGCGAGATCCTCGTCCTCCTGGCGCGTGGAGAGACGCGGGCGGCGTTCCGCAGGCTCCGGCGCTCCGCCGCTCCGGCGCGGGTGTCCGGAGAGTCGTTCACCGTGACCTATCCGTCTCCAAAGGCGCTCGCCACTGCTTTCGCGCCGTGGTTCCGCCTCCGCGGAACGCGCGGCGTGGGGATCTTCGTGCCCCCCAGCTCCGCCGAGCCCGTCGCCTCGCGTTTCCCGCGCCTCCTCGGCGCGCTGGAACGCCTCGACCGGCTGGCGGCGCGGCCGCTCGCGCTTCTCGGCGACCACGTGCTGCTCGATTTCGAGCGGACGGCGGCTCCGGTTTGAGCGCCGAGTCCTCCCGCCGGAGGTGGGCGCGCGCCTACGCGAAGCTCCGCCGCACGGAGGGCCGCGGCGCGGGGGGAGAAGCCGAGCTTCTCGCCCTGCCGTACCTGACCGAAGGCCCGCTCGCTTCCCAGTGGACGGTGCGCGCCCGCACGTTCGACGCGCTGAAGGCGCGCGTCGTCGCGCCGCTCGCGAGAGAGCGCGGCCGGCAGCTCACGGTTCTCGACCTCGGCGCGGGAAACGGCTGGCTTTGCGCCCGTCTCGCGCGCGAGGGGCACCGGTGCGTCGCCCTCGATCTCCGCGTCGACGACGTGGACGGCCTCGCCGCCGGCGCCGCGTTCCGGCGGCACTTGCCGCGCATGTTCGGCCGCGTCGGCGCGTCGTTCGACGCTCTGCCTTTTTCGGGCGCGCTCTTCGACCTCGTCGTCTTCGACGCCTCGCTCCACCTGGCCGAGAGCCTCCGAAGCGCGCTCGCGGAGGCGGCGCGCGCCGCCGCGGTCGGCGGACGCGTGGCTATACTCGACTCCCCTTTCTACGCGCGGCCCGCGTCGGGGGAGGCCATGGCCGAGGAGAAGCGGCGCGACACCGCCCGGATCTTTCGCGATCTCGCCGGGGACCTCCTCGCGCTGACCCCCGTGGAATACCTCACGCGGGAAAGTCTGGAGCGCGCCGCGGCGCCCGCGGGCTTGTCCTTCGAGAGGCTCCGTGTCCGCTATCCCCTCGCCTACGAGACGCGCGGCGTCAAAGCCCGTCTTCTCGGAAAGAGAGAACCTTCGCGATTCGACCTGTGGATCGCGCGGAGAGGCTGAGGCGCGCGTGATCCTCCTGCTCAACCCGCGCGCGACGCGCCCGAAGAACCGGCGCTTCCCCCTCTCGCTTCTCGCGCTCGGCGCGGCGCTGCCCGAAGAAGTGTCGTGGAAGATCCTCGACGGGAACCTGCCGGATTCGGACCTCGAGGCGGAGGTCGCGGCGCAGGTCGGGTTGCACGCCCTCACGGACGATCCCGTCACGCTCGTCGCGATGACGGTGATGCCGGGCCCGCAGCTCGTCTCGGCCGTGCCGCTCGCGCGCCGCCTCAAGGAGCGCTTTCCGACGCTTCCCCTCGTGTGGGGCGGCTACTTCCCGACTCTCTATCCCGCGCCCGTGCTCCGTGCCCCGTACGTCGACTTCCTCGTGCGGGGCCAGGGCGAGCGCACGCTCGTCGCGTTACTCGACGTCCTGGCCGGGCGGCTCGACCCTTCGGGCGTCAAAGGACTCGGCTGGAAGGACCGCGGAGAGGCGCGGCTCAACGCGGAACGGGCCTGGGAGAGTCCCGACGCGCTGCCGGCGCTGCCCTGGAGCCGGATCGACATCGAGACCTATCTCCAGCCGACGGCCCTCGGGAGCCGGAACGGCGTCTACCAGGCTTCGATCGGGTGCGCCTACACGTGCAACTTCTGCGGCGTCATCTCGGCGCTCGGGAGCCTCCAGAAATTCGAGTCTCCCGCGCGCGTCGAGGCCAATCTCGCGTATCTCGTGAAGCGCCACGGCATGGACGCCGTCCACTTCTACGACAACAATTTCTTTCTCAAGGAGGCGCGTGCCGGGGAGCTCGCAGAGCGGATGGCGCCGCTCGGCCTGAGGTGGTGGTGCGAGGCCCGGATCGACGTGATGCTGCGGTTCTCCGACCGCACGTGGGAGGCTCTCCGGCGCTCCGGCCTCACGATGGTGTACTTCGGGGCAGAATCGGGCTCCGACGAGACCCTGAAGAAGATGTCGAAGAACCTCACGACGGCCCAGACGCTCGCCCTCGCCGAGAAGACCCGGCGCTTCGGCATCGTGCCGGAGTTCTCGTTCATGTTCGGCGACCCCGACGATCCGGAGCGGGACGTCGAGACGACCCTCGCGTTCGTGGAGAAGCTGGCCGGCGTGAACCCCGACATGAAGCTCATCACGTACTTCTACACTCCCACCCCGCAGCGCCGCGGCACGTATGGAAACGTCGACCCTCTCTCGACGACGCCGGCGACCCTCGAGGAGTGGACGACGCCGGAATGGACCGGCTGGATGACCCACGAGGACCCGCACGTGCCGTGGCTCTCGCGTTCGCTCAAGGGACGTGTGGAAGACTTCGCGCGACGGCTCAAGGGAGGGCTCGTGACCTCGGATTCACAGGCCTACGGACACCTGAGGCCGCCCGCGTGAGCGCCGAGCCGCCCCTCGGGACGGCGCGCGCGTACCGGCTGTGGGCGGCGACGTACGACGTCGAGAACCCGCTCACGACGATGGATACGCTCGCCGTCCGGTTCTTCTCGCACGACATCGCCGGGAAATGCCTTCTCGACGCGGCCTGCGGCACCGCGCGCCGGCTCGTCTTCCCGAAGGGGCGCGCCCCGAAGAGCGCCTGCGGGGTGGATCTCGTCTTCGAGATGCTGGCCGCAGGCCGCCGCGACCCGGCGCGACCGCGCACGACCGCTCGCGGCGACCTCCGCGCGCTTCCGTTCGCCGAGGAGCGGTTCGACGTCGTGTGGTGCCGGCTCGCGGCCGGCCATCTCCTCGAGATCGCGCCGCTGTACCGGGAGTTCGCGCGGATTCTTCGAAAGGGCGGGTACGCCGTCGTGACGGACTTCCATCCGGACGCCATCCGG
>DATGDV010000247.1:0-2604 GCA_035310685.1 Thermoanaerobaculia bacterium | reverse complement strand
CCGTGATCTTCACGTTCGCCTTCATGAGGTCGGACGTCAGGTCGTTGTAGGCGGGGGCGTACGTGCGGACCCCCGGCTCGCGCCCCTCGGGCGCCCCTTTCTTGTAGCCCCGGATCTCCTGGCCGCGGATCGTGACGCGGTCGAGGTCGCCCTTCTTCACCATCTCCAGGAATTCGGTGAAGCTGACGGTGGAGGTCGCGGTGCGGCCCACGTCGACGACCCGGAAGAGCAGGAGGATCACCACGAGGATGACCATCCAGAGGAGGATGTTCTTGACGGTTGTGTTCACCTTGTCCCCTCGCCTCTCATACGCCGGATCTCGGGGTTCGGTTCATCGGGCACGGGCGCCACGGTCCGCGGTGGACTCGAACGGCGCCTCCCCTTCGGTTCTGACCTGGGCGATGAACGGAAAGTTCCCGCCCTCGCCCAGGTATTCCATGCCATAGCCCACGAGGATGCTTTCCTCGGCCGGGAAGAGGACGTAATCCGCGCGGAGCGCACTTTTTCTGTCCTGCGGATGATCGACCACGCATGCGAAACGGATGGAACGGGGTTTTTCTTCCCGCAACTGGTTCTGCAGCCAGGTCTCGACGACGCCGCTCCGGATCACATCCTTGAGCACGATGAGGTGCCGGTCCTGGACGTCGAACGGCGCGAGGAAATGATAGTTGATGACCTTCTCGCTCTCACCGTCGCGGAGCACGTCGATGTACTCGCAGCGCACGGGGCGTGACACGGCGCGGGCCAGGTCGGCGACGAAGAACCCGGCTCCCTTCAGGACCGCGATGAGGACGATGTCGCCCTCGGGGTAGTCGTGGGTAATCCTCCGGCCGACGTCCGCGACGCGCCGGGCGATGTCCTGGGGGCCGTAGAGCTCGTCCGTGAGAAGAGCCACAGACATGCAAGTCTAACAGGGCACGCCGAACGGAAAGGGAAGGCTCAGGGCCGCGAGTACTCGTCGATCACACGCGCGATCGCCCGCCGGCAGACCGGACAGAAGCCCCCCGGGTCGCGCGTGAACATGATGCAGTCCGCGGAGGGCCGATAGAGGCCTTTCGCCTCGTACGAGGCGCCCTCGAAGGCGCCGACCTTGCCCGACCACGTCATCGTGGACAGGAGCTTCGAATCCAGGGCCATCTGCCGGCGGAAGAGGTCGTCGAGCGCGGAGGGCGGAGCGCCGGAGGCGATGAGCTTTTTCCGCTCGGCCTGGAAGGCGCGGGTCTGCTTTTCGAAGGCGTCTTTCTCCCACGGGGTCGGCAGCGGCGTTCCCTTCTCGACGAGGTCGGCCCACTTCAACGCCTTCGGGTCCTTCAGGGCGGTCACGTTCGGCTCCCACGGCTCCGGCTTCTCGCGGCCGGTCTCGTAGGCCACGTCCGACCCGTAATACTCGTCGGCGAGGCCGGCGAAGTGATGGCCGAACTCGTGGACGAAGACGTATTCGGCGAAGCCCGTGTCCACGGACGCGGTCGCCTGGAAGTTGTAGATCCCTCCGCCGCCGTAGCGCGCGTCGTTCACCAGGATCTCGAGGAAGTCGTAGGGCGCGGCGGAAGCGGCCTCGCGGAGCGCACGGTCGTCGTACGTGAGCATGTAGCGCTCCGAGCCGAAGATCCCGTACTGGACCGACAGGGGCGTCCTCCTGAAGATCTTCGAATCGGGCCGGAACACGCCGCTCTCGGAGTCGGGGAGGTCGAGGGCGCGCACGTTGAAGTCGGCCTTGCGGCTCTTGAAGGGCTCGTACGTGAAGAGGATGTCCACGAGGCGCTTCACGTCGGCGTGGAACTTCGGCAGGTCCTTTTCGGCGTAGCCCTCGCCGAGGAGGAGGAGGTCCAGCTTCGCTGCGGCACGCCCGTTTTCGAAGACGGTCCAGACCTTGCCCATCGGAGCCCGCGGCGCGGGGTTCGCCTCGGCCCCCGCGGGGTCGATCACGACCGAGAAAAGCTCGTGGAAGATGTTGGCGTTGTCGCGGCGCTCGAGGACGATGCGGACCTTCTCCCGGGGCCACGGAAGGCGCAGCGACTCGGGAAACGTCCGGGAAACGTGCTTGACCTCGTCGGTCTGCTCCCACTCGCTGTAGATCGAGGAAAAGCCGCGCGAGAAGATCACGCGGTTCGTCCGGGCGTCGCGGACCTCGAACAGGTGGCTTCCCAGATTCGTCTCGTCGAGGAGGCGCGTCCGGCTGCCCGGCCATGGGCCGTCGTCGACGCAGCGGTCGAGCGCGACGACCTCGCCCTTCGGGCCGCCCGTGTGAAAGAGGTCCACGCGCATCGTGCGGCCGGTGAAGCGCGCGTCGAACGCGGGGGAGGCGGCCGGCGTCGGAGACGCAGACGCCGGAGACGGCGGTGCAGAGGAAGCGCTGAAAGAAGATTTTTCTGCGAATGGGAAGAGGGTAACCGCCGCGCAGGCCGCCACAAGAACACTTCTGCGAATGCCCATGCGCCGTATCCTAATCACCTTCCAAGAAATCTTCGCGCGCGAAGCGCGCGGCTCAGATCCTCCGGCGCGCGAAGCGCGCTGAAATCTACCGTCGCGGGACGAATCGCACGCGCCGAGGGTCGACCTCGATCCGGCCCCCCGCGAATTCCTCGCCGAACGTCCTGTCGCCCT
>DATGDV010000246.1:0-6229 GCA_035310685.1 Thermoanaerobaculia bacterium | reverse complement strand
TAGACGGCATCCACCGTGAAGTGCCACACGAGGAGCGGGAAGATGTCCGCCTTCAGCATCACGGCGCCGATGAGGATCCCCGCGAAGCCCACTTCGAGGCCCCGGATGTAGAAAGGCTGGTTCGGATACGTGCTGTGCGCGAAGCCCCAGATGAGCGCCGGGACCACGACCGCGGCCCAGCGCGGCAGGAACCGCTCGGCGAAGGGGATCGAGAACATGCGCGACGAGAACTCCTCGGTCGTCGCGGGAAGAAAACCCATCAGGAGAACGCCGGCCCACGGGAACCACGTGCCGAGAAGGTTCGAGTACGGCACGTCCGCGGGGGCCCACGCGCCGAAGTGCGCGGCGACGAGGTAGAAGACGATCTGGTACGAGAAGAAGAACGCGGTCATCGCGTACCCGAGGAGGAGGCCGCGGAAGAACCTCTTGGATCCGATGCCGCGGGCGGAGAGGAGGCGGCCGAGCGCGGGCTTGTCGGGATAGCGCTCGCGGTAGAGCGGCTCCCCGGCGGCCACGAGAAGGAGAAGAACGACGCCGAGAGCGACCGCGCCCCCCACGTCGCCTGCCACCGATTTCGCCACGAAGCCCGTCCAGGCGTCCGCGGTGTCGTAGTCGAAAAGGCGGATCGGCATCTCGTTGAGCGAGGCGACGAGCTGCAGGACGGCGCCCGTGCCCGCGAAGGACAGGGCCCACTTCCACTTGACGTCCTTCCGCCGCACGCGCTCGAGAAAGACGACGAGCACCGCGAGCGCCGTGAGGAGAAGTCCGAGCGTCGCCACCGTGCCCGCCGCGAGGTTCTTCGAGCGCAGCGTCTCGTAGTCCCGGCGCCACCTCTCCGGGACCTCGAAATGAAGCGAGGAGCGCCCGACGCGATCGCCCTGCACCTCGACGAGGTAGCGCAGCGCCGCGTCTCCGAACCGGATGGTGTTCGACTCCCACACGAACGTCCGATCCACCCGCCCGGGCCGCTTGTCGACCGTCGTCTCGATGAACCGCAGGGCCGGCGGGTCGAGACCGCGGAACGCCCGGAGCTCCGTCTCCGCGAGGGCGCGCGCCGCGGTCTCGCCCGGGTCGGGCGCCGCGGCTTTTTCCGGGAGAATCCGGCGCACCGCCAGGAGGCGCCCGTCCGGAGCGATCGCCGCGCGGTACTCGAGCTTCTCGAGCGGGCGCACCCATCGCACCGACCAGCGCCACACCGGCACGGTCGTCGCGAAGATCGGGTTCGCCTTCTCGAGGCCCAGGGTTCTCTCGAGGTAGACCTTCGCTTCGTCGTCGCCGTCGAAGATCACGAGCGGGCGCGTGCCCTCCAGCGTGAATCCGCGCGCGCGGAGCGCTTCGGCGCCCCGTCGGACGGCTTCCTCGCGCGTCACCTTGAAGTCGATCGACGCCTCGGGAAAGGCGCGCGAGAACCCGGCGTGAAAGATCCCCGCGCCGGTCAGGATCGTGAGAACGCAGAGGGCGATGAAGACGTGGTCGCGCCGATCGAGGAGGACGCGCGGCCGCAAGGACGGCTCGGCCGCCATCCTCAGATTGCCCTTCCGCTCGCGGCGGCGCGCGCGGGCGCAGCCGGAAGGCGAGACAGCAGCCAGGCCTCAAGGAGCTCCGGCCCCGTTCCCGCTCCGCTCTTCACGCCGCGGTCGACTGCCTCGAGACCCACGAGGGCGTGCCTGAGGTTCTCCGTCGTCCACCCGAGGGCCGCGAGATACGCCTTGTGGAGGATGAAGGGATGCGCGTCGAGAGAGAAAGGCGGAAGGCCTTCTCGCGGCGCCTTGAGCGCGGGGAGGACCCGGTCCGCGAAGCCCCGATAGTCCGTTCGCCGTCCGGCCGCCGCCGGGACGGCACGCTCCTCCAGGGCGGCGCGAAGGGCGAGCATCCGGCGGAGCTCGGCCGCGAGAAGGCCCAGAAGCGGAAAGAACGCGGCCTCGCCGCGCGGGCCCTTCTTGGCGACCTGCGCCTCCTCCTTGTCTCCCCAGGGCCGGAACGCCGTGAAGGTGGCTCCGGAAAGGAGCTTCGCGAGGAGGCGCAGCGCTTGATGGAGGTCGCGTCGGGCGACGGCTTCCACGAAGTCCGAGCCGTATTCCTTGCTCTCGTCGGCGATCTGACGCGCGGCTTCCTCGCCCGTCACGCGCGGACCCGCGGCGGCGTCGATGAGCCGGTCGAGATCCGAGAGGAACGGCCGTGCGAAGAGCCGGCCACGGCCCGACAGGAGATCGAAGACCTCGGGCTCCACGAGCACCTTTCGATCGATCGCGCGCTCGAGGCCGAGCGTCGCGAGGCGGTCGCGGCGCGCCGCCTCGTCCGGCACGGACAGGTCCGCGGCTCGCGCGGACCGCCGCAAAGCCTGCGTCGCGCGATGCTGCGCGTCGGGCGAGAGCGCGTGGACGAGCAGGACGTTGTCGGACGCTCCCGCCCGCTGCGCGTAGTCGAGGAGCGCCTCGAGCCCCGTCTCGGCCCCCTCCTCGGACGCAGGGACGCTCGCGAGCAGCGCGGCGAGCTCTCCGGCGCGGTCCGCGCGTTTCACGCGTCCGGCGATCCGGCGCGCAGCGTCCTCGAAGTCGTCGCCGGCGGCGACGCCGGCTGCCGCGGCGATGGCGGAGGCCCTGCGCGCGAGGCGCGTCAGGAGACGCGCGTCGTCGCCGGCCTCCTCGGCTTCGTCGAGGAGAGCGTCGAGCTCCTCCGCGGTCAGACCCTTTCCGCGGAACAGCTCGGTGGCTTCCAGGACCACGAGCCGGTTCGTGGAGAAGAGCGCGATGGTCGCCGCGTCGGCCACGGCTTCCTTCACGCCCTCCCCGGTCGCCTCGTACGCCGTGACCTCTCCCTCAGCGAACGCTTCGCGGAACGCCGCCGCCACGCGCCGCACGCCCTCGGCCACGATCCACTCGTCGTCTCCGGTCAGGAAGAGGAGCGGGTGGAGTGGCGCGGTGCGCGCGGACGAGAGAAGCGAGGCGAGCGGCGCGAAGGGGTCCGGGCGCTTCACGCGCTCCATCCTAACCGGGTAGGCGCCGGGAACCCGTTACAGCAGTCCCTTGTCCTGAAGCTCCTGGCAGTCGAGGCAGTGCCGCGCCCAGGGAACGGCCTCGATGCGCTTCTCCTGAACGGGCTGTGAGCAGTGGATGCACTTGCCGTACGTTCCGGCGTCCAGACGCGCAAGAGCCTCTTCGATGAGCAGGAGGACCTTCCGGTCGCTTTCGGAAAGCGAGTAGGCGAACTCCTTCGTGTAGGCGGACGTCGCGCGGTCGGCCATGTCCTGGGCCGACTCGTCGACCGTTTCCTCGGAAACCTCCCGGTTCTTCGCGAGATCCTGGAGCAGCTCGTCGCGCCGCGCCAGGAGGCGTTTCCTCACTTTTTCGCCGGCCTCCTTCTTCAGGGGCTTCGCGGGCATCGTGGCGGTCTTCAGTGGCATACCGGTCTCCCTCGAGATGACTTGAATACGCAGCGCTAAGGCGTTGCGATCGCCCGGTTTACCTGTCTCATCAGGACCACCCGGGGCTTACGAGAATGCGGGAGGATATCACGCCCTGCCCATATGCAAGGCCCTCTTTGCGTAGAGAGTCTTGCGGGCGACGCCGAGGCGGCGCGCCGCTTCGGCCACGTTTCCGCCCGCTTCGTCCAGAACGAGGGTGATGTAGGCGTCCGAGAGCTGGCGCAGAGTCCATTGCGCATGAGCGGCGGCGTGGAGGAGCGCCTCGGGGTCCGACGGGGCCGTGAGCTTCACGTGGACGGCGTCGATCGCGTTCGCCCCCGCCGCGGCCGCGTCGTTCGCGGCCCGGCGAACGACGTTCTCGAGCTCGCGAAAATTCCCGCGCCAGGCGTGGGAGAGCAGCACGCGTCGTGCGGCCGCCGTGAGGCTGGCCGGGCCGCCGGCGGCTCTCGCAAGAGCACGCGCCGCCGGAAGAAGGTCCTCCCGGCGCTCGGCCAGAGTCGGAAGGCTCACCGTCACGACGGCGAGCCGGTAGAACAGATCCTCCCGGAACGTGCCGGCGCGCGCTCGCCGGGGCAGATCCGGACCGGCCGAGGCCACGAGACGCGCCTTGAGCGGCAGCATGCGCGTGCCTCCCACGCGGCGCACGAGGCGCTCCTCGACGACGCGGAGGAGCTTGCCCTGGGCGCGAAGGGAAAGCGCATCGACCCTGTCGAGATAGAGCGTGCCGTCGCCCGCGCCCTCGAGAAGGCCCGCCTTTCCCGTGACCGCGCCCGTGAACGCCCCGCGCTCATGGCCGAAGAGCTCGCTCTCGAACAGGTCGTCCGCCACGGCCGCGAGGTCGACGCGCAAGAAGGGCGCGCCCGCGCGGGACGAGCGCTCGTGGAGGAGACGCGCGAGCCGGTCCTTGCCCGTTCCGGGCGCCCCGAGAAGAAGGACCGTATTGGCCGAGTCCGCGGCGCGCGCGAGCCGGCGAAGCTGCTCCCGAAGGCCCCGATGGCGGGTCGCGAAGAGTACGGAGGACGCGGCGGATCCCGCCACGTCGCACCTAACGGAACGCCGCCGTGGCGTCCGGAGCGTCTCCCCAAAGTCTCTCGAGGCCGTAGAAGCGGCGCGCCTCGTGGTGGAAGACGTGAAACACGACATCGCCGTAATCGAGAAGGATCCAGGCCGCGGACTGATAGCCCTCGATGGACAGGGGCCGGCGGCCCTCGGCTTTGAGAGCCATCTCGACGGCGTCCGCGAGCGCCTGCGCCTGCCGGTCGCTGCCGGCGGTGGCCAGGACGAAGTAGTCGGACATCGTCGTCAGGCCCTGGAGGTTCAGGACGACGAGCTTCTCGGCCTTCTTGTCGAGCAGCGCGGCCACACCCTTCTTGAGCTGCGCCGTGAGGCGCTCGTCGAGAGCCGGGTCCGCGCTCGCGCGGGACTTCTCCGGCTCGGCAGAGTCCGCCCGCAGCCCGGCGCGCTGGAGGGTCGCCTCGATGAGGTCATCGATCGGCCCCACCTGGGGAACCGGGTGTTTCACGGGAGGCGGTACAGGGCGTGCTTTCGGAGATACGCGGCGACGCTCGCCGGGAGGCTTCCGCTGAGGTCCTCGCCCGCGGGGATGGCGCGCCTTAACCACGTGGACGAAATTGTAACCGGTGCGTTGCCGGCGAAGAAAATGCTTTCTTCGAACCGGCTCGAGATCGCCGGAGGAAGGTCGCGCGCGAGCCGTTCCCTGGGAAAACCTTCGCGCTCGACGACCGCGACGTGGAACTCGTCGAGAAGCTCCTGCCAGGACCGCCAGGCCGTGATTCCCGCGAGCGAGTCGGACCCGAGGACGAGAAGGAACTCCGTATCCGCTCGTGCCGCGCGCAGGTGTCGGAGCGTCTCGATCGTGTACGTCGTGCCGCCCCGCGCGACCTCGAAATCGCTCAGGCGAAAGGCCGGATACGCCTCGAACGCCAGAGCGAGCATCGCGAAACGGTGATGCGAGGGCGCGGAAGGACCGGAGGGCTTGTGCGGCGGCTGGAACGCCGGAACGAAGAGGATCTCGTCGAGGCCGAGATTGCGGCGCGCCTCCTCGACGGGGACGAGGTGCCCGAAGTGAACCGGGTCGAACGAGCCCCCGTAGACGCCGACGCGCGCGGTCACGGGACGGCTTCCGTCGCGCGCGCGACCTCCGCTGGCGCGGCGAGCGCCTCGAGCCGCGCTCCGAGATGCGAGACGAGGGCGTCGAGGCCGTGGCGCGCCACCGCCGAGATCGCGAAGAACGCGAGACCGCGGCGCGAGGCGGCGGCGGCGACGGCCGCGACCTGGGCGGGAGAAGCCGCGTCGTCCTTCGTGGCGACGAGGACGCGCTCGCGCGCCGCGAGCTCCGGCTGGAAGGATGCGAGCTCGCGCTCGATCGTCGAGATCGCCTTCTCGGCCTCGGCAGTCGGATCGGCGTCGCCGAGCGCCGCGGCGTCCACGAGGTGGACCAGCAGGCGGGACCTTTCGACGTGCTTCAGGAAGCGGATCCCGAGCCCGTGACCTTCGTGCGCGCCCTCGATGAGGCCGGGAACGTCCGCCGCGACGAACGTGCGAAACCGCTCCCAGGACACGACCCCGAGGTTCGGGACGAGCGTCGTGAAGGGATAGTCGGCGATCTTCGGACGTGCAGCGGAAATGGCCGAGATGAGGGTCGACTTGCCGGCGTTCGGCAGGCCCACGAGCGCCACGTCCGCAAGGAGCTTGAGCTCCAGCGCGAGGTCCCTCTGCTCGCCTTTCCTGCCGGGATCCGCGCGCCGGGGCGCCCGGTTCGTGGAGGTCGCAAACCGCGCGTTT
>DATGDV010000245.1:0-2278 GCA_035310685.1 Thermoanaerobaculia bacterium | reverse complement strand
CGGGAAGTTCTCTCGTGCGCGCCGCCGGCGGGCGGGCTATCGCGCGATGCGCTCGGGGCGCGTGTACACGTTGAAGCGCTCGCCGCGCAGGAAGCCGACGAGGGTGAGGCCCGTCTCTTCGGCGAGATCCACCGCGAGGCTCGTGGGCGCCGACACGGCGGCCACGATCGTGACGCCCGCGAGCGCCGCCTTCTGGGCGATCTCGAAGCCGAGCCGGCCCGACACGAGAAGGATCGGGGGGCAGCCCCGACCGCTCCTCAGGAGGGCGCCGATGGCTTTGTCGGTCGCATTGTGACGTCCGACGTCCTCTCGGGCGAGGAGGAAAGTTCCGTCCGCTTCGAAAAGGCCCGCCGCGTGGAGGCCGCCCGTGGAGGAGAAGAGGGACTGCCGCGCGCGGAGGGCGGCGGGAAGAGAGGTCAGAATCGACGCGGAGATCCTCGAATCCGGCGACCCTCCGGAGAGGGGCGTCTTCTTCCCGCGGCGCGCGGCCGCCGCGAGAGCGGCGACGTCCTCGACCGACGTGCGGCCGCAGACGCCGCAGGCAGACCCCATCACCGTGGCCCGGCGGGCGCGACGGCGGTCGGCGCGCGGCGCGAGCGTGACGATGCGGACGTTCCTCGCGAGCTCGGGCGCGACCTGCCCGTCAGGAGGCGGCGCGATGTCCACGATCTCGCCGATCTCCTCGATGACGCCCTCTCCGTAGAGAAGGCCTGCGACGAGGTCGTCGTCGTCTCCCGGCGTCCGCATCGTGACGACGAACCGCTCGGGCTCGACGCCGCCTTCGCGCAGACGGATCTCGAGCGGCTCCTCGGCGGCGAGGGAGTCCCTCTCCCAGCGCTCGCCCTTCTCGTCGCTCCGGAAGACGAGCGTGGACACCGAGGCGTCGCTGTGCGTGCCCGCCACGCGGCTAGCCTACACTCCGCGCCGTGACGCCCGGACACGTTCTGGTGCCGCTTCTCGCGGTTGTCGCGGCCCTGCCCTTCGTACCGCCCGCGGCCGCGCTCGTGTCGGGCATCCTCGTGGCGCTCGCCGCGGGAAATCCCTGGCTGTCCGGGACGCGAAGGTTCGCCCACGTGCTGCTCGGTCTCGCGGTCATGGGCCTCGGGGGGGCCGCGGATCTCGGCGTCGTGGGGCGCGTGGGGGCGCGCGGGATCGGGTACACGGCCGTTGGAATCGGATTGACGTTCTGTGCCGGGCTCCTCATCGCACGGCTGCTCGGCGTCGAGGAGGACACGTCTCTTCTCGTGACGGCGGGGACCGCGATCTGCGGAGGAAGCGCCATCGCGGCGGTTGCGCCCGCGATCAAGGCCAGATCCGAGTCCATCTCGATCGCGCTCGCGACCGTTTTTCTCCTCAATGCGGTCGCGCTGGTCGTGTTCCCGCCGCTCGGCCATTACGCCGGGCTGGACGAACAGCGATTCGGCCTGTTCGCCGCGCTCGCGATCCACGACACGAGCTCCGTCGTCGGCGCGGCGACGGCTTACGGGCCGAAGGCGGTGGAAGTGGCCACGACCGTGAAGCTCGCGCGCGCCCTCTGGATCGTGCCGGTCGCGCTCGTCGCCGGATGGGCGCGCGGACGCCGCACGGGCGAACGCGGGAAATCCGCCGCGAAGCTGCCGTGGTTTCTCGTCGGCTTCGTGGCCATGGCGGCGCTCGTCTCGGGACTGCCCGCGCTGCGTCCCGCGGGGCTCGCCGTGGCCGCGGGCGCCAGGCGGGTCCTCGTCGTGACGCTCTTCCTGATCGGCACGTCCCTGACGCGCGACGCCGTGAGGCGCGTGGGCCTGAAGCCCGTCGTCCTCGGCGTCGCCCTCTGGATCCTCGCGGCCTCCGCGACGCTCGCGGCGCTGAAAGCGCGCTGGATCTCCTGACCGGTCAGATCCCGCCGCCGTCCACGAGCGCGTCTTCGTAGACGGGCTCCAGGAAGGCCTTCACCTCCGTGTCGAAGAGCGAGTACGTGCCCATCCGAAGGAGGGGAGGGGAATAGACGTGGAGTGTGACGAGGTCGCCGCCGTCGTCCGCGAGGTTCGAGACCTGGTGGATGTCGTCGTCCTGCGTCGCGCAGATCGACCCCGGCTTCATCTCCCGCGAGCGGAGGGCGTAGATCATGCGGTTGCGCGCCCGTTCGAAAACGGTCTCGAGCGCCGTGCCGTGGAGCACGCGGACGGCGCAGCTCGAGCCTCGGTGGTCGTGAATGGGGCTGCGCTGGCCGTTCCGCCAGCAGAGGACGAGCGCCTGATAAGCCGGCCCCGCGTGCATGAGATTGCGGCGGTAGCCGTCG
>DATGDV010000244.1:0-4468 GCA_035310685.1 Thermoanaerobaculia bacterium | reverse complement strand
CCCGCGAGCGAGGCCGGCACGGTGAACACGTCCGAGAGGTACATCGTCAGGGGATCGTCCGTCTTCTCCCCCACGCGGAACGCGGGCGCGGGGATCGAGGGACACACGATCACGTCGACGGCGGCGAAGGCGCGGTCGAAGTCCTCGGAGAGGAGGTGGCGCACGCGCATCGCACGGCCGTAGTAGGCCTCGTAGTAGCCCGATGCCAGCGCGAACGTGCCGAGAAGAATCCGACGCTTGACCTCCGGGCCGAAGCCGGCGGTGCGGCTCTCGACGTAGAGCGCGCGGAGGTCCTCGTCCGTCGCGCGGACACCGTAGCGCACGCCGTCGAACCGGGCGAGGTTCGACGAAGCCTCGGCCGTGGCCGTGAGGTAGTAGACCGGCACCGCGAGCGTCACGCGCGGCACGGACACCGCCGTCACGACGGCTCCCGCGGCGCCGAGCGCCGCTGCGGCGTTCACGAAAGACGCCTTCACGTCCGCATGGAGGCCTCCTTCCGCGGACGCCTCCGCGAGAAGTCCGATTCGCGTTCCCCGGACGCGCCCGTCCGACGCCGCGAGGACGTCCGGAACCGGCGTCCCGAGCGCCGTCGAGTCCCTCGGGTCGGCGCCCGCCATGACGGCGAACGCGCGCGCCGCCTCGTCCACCGACCGCGTCAGGGCGCCCGCCTGATCGAAGGACGACGCGAAGGCGATGAGGCCGTATCGCGAGACACGGCCGTACGTCGGCTTCCAGCCCACGAGGCCGCACAGGGCGGCCGGCTGCCGCACCGAGCCGCCCGTGTCGGTCCCGATCGCGAGCGGGACGGCGCGCGAGGCGACCGAGGCGGCCGAGCCTCCCGAGGACCCGCCCGGCACGCGTCCGGGATTCCACGGGTTACGGACCGGGCCGTACGCGGAGTTCTCGTTCGACGAGCCCATTCCGAACTCGTCGCAGTTCGTCTTTCCGACGACGACCGCCCCGGCACGAACGAGGCGCGCGACGCACGTCGCGTGATCGGGCGCGACGAAGCCCGCGAGGATCTTCGAGCCGGCCGTGGAGACGCGGCCCGCGACGTTGATGTTGTCCTTCACGGCGAGCGGGACGCCCGCGAGCGGAAGCCGCTCGCCCGCTTCGACGCGCCGGTCGACCTCGTCCGCCTCGGTCAGGGTCTTTTCGGCGTTCATCGAGAGGAAGGCGCCGAACGCGTCCCGCGCTTTTCCGGCGCGCACGAGCGACTCCTCGGCGATCGCGCGCGCGGTGATGCGCCGCGTGCCGACGGCGTCGGCGAGCGCCACGAAAGATCCTTCGAGAAGAACGGCCGACGAAGGTTCGGTCAAACGCTCAATCCCTCGTCACGACGCGAGGAACCACGAAGTGCCCGTGCTGGAAGGCGGGGGCGTTCGCCTCGATCAGGGCGCCGGGCGACCCGTCGCGCGCGACGTCGTCCCGGAGCGGCGTCGCGTGCGGGACCGCTTCGCTTTCGAGCAGGGACTCGGGCAGCTCTCTCAGCGCCTCGAAGTGCTCGACGATCCGCGTGAGCTGCCCCGCCATCGCCTCGCGCTCGGCGTCGGAAAGCTCGAGGGCCGCGAGCGCGGCCACCTTCGAGACGAGCCCGGGATCGATTCTCATCGCGAAAGTATAGCGGCCCGCTTGACGCCCGGAAGGCACGCCCGTACCGTCTTCGGCAGGACCGCGCGAGCATGAGGCCTTTCCTTCTCTATCGCCCGGGCGGCGACGTGCCGGAGGCCATTCGGAGCCCGCTCGAGAAAGCCGGCACCGAAGTCCTCGTCGCGAGCACGCTCGAGGAGGCCGGCACGCTGCTCCGTTCTGCGATGCCGGACGTCCTCCTCGTGGTCCCACCGGGAACCGCGGGCGACGCGGCGACGCTTCTTTCTCTCCTGCCCCGGACGGTCGCCCCTCCCTCCATGTTCGTGCTCGCCGACGACGGCGCCCCGCGCCGCCCGCTGGCGCTCGAAACGATCGCGCGGAGCCCGTGGAACCGCGCGACGGCGGCTCTCGGGGAGGACTCGGACGACCCGGCTCCGGCGATCCTCCTCTCGCGCGTCCAGCTCACCGCCCTTCTCGAGCTATGGGAGCAACTCGCCGCCGAGGGCCGCGACTTCGTGGAGCACGCGCTGCGTGCGCTTTCGCTCTCCCTCGATGCCTCGCGCGTGAGCCTCTTCCGGTGGAAGGCGGGCTCGGCACTCGCGACGCTCGAGGGCTCGAGCCTCGGCACCGGCGTCGTCGGCCGCGAGGTGGAGATCGCGCGCTACCCGGAGCTGCGCGCCGCCGCGTCCCGATCCGGCCCCGTCCTCGTGGAGGAGATCAACCGCGACCCCCTCATGGGCGATGCCAAGGGCTATCTGGAAGGCGCGCCGATCCGGTCCCTGCTCTGCCGGCAGCTCCCCGGCGAGGGAAGCGACCTCTATCTCCACGCGGTCCGCGAGCGCGTGCCCTTCGGCCTCGTGGACGTGGCCTTGCTCGGTGCCGCGGCGCGCCTGTTCCGGGCCGCGCATGAGGCGGACCGGCCGCGCGACACTCTCGAGAAGAATCCCGGTCGCAAGCGCCTGCGTACCGTTCAGCGCATCCTCACGGGGATTCCCGACGCGACCGCGATGGTGGGGCCCACCGGCGAGATCCTCATCGTGAATCCCCCGTTCTGCGCCGTGACCGGCCGCGTCGAATCCGAGCTCGTGGGCCTCGACTATCACGCGCTGCTTCGGCCTCTCGGCCCGGAGGAGACGTTCGACGAGGCGCCGCAGCCCGACGGTTCGCGCCTTTCGCGGGAAAGGCTGCGCCTTCTCACGGCATCGGGCCAGACGATTCCCGTCGAGGTCATCTCCCTGCCGACGCCGGACGAGACGGCCGGGCAGGCGGGCTGGTCGACGCTCACCGTGCGCGACCGCCGAAAGGAGAACACGCGCGAGGCGCGGGAGAAGGTGCTCTCCCAGGACCTTGCCGAGACGTCGCGGCAGCTCGAGGCCCTGCAGGCGACGGTGCGCGAGGCGGAGGCCATGCGCGCGCGCTTCTGGACGGCGGCCGCGCACGAACTCCGGACTCCGCTCGCGATCGTGCAGAGTTACCTCGAGGTCGTCCTGACCGACCTCGCCGCCGAGATCCCCGAGCGCCCGACCCAGCTCCTGAAAACCGCCGCGGACGGACTCTCGCGCCTCGAGCGACTCATCGCGGACGTGCTCGACGCGGCAGTCACGGGGCGCGCACGCGCGACGGTCCACCTCTCCGAGGTGGATCTCGGCGAGGTCGTGCGCGGCCTTTCCGCCGCGCTCTCGGCCTCCGCGTTCAAGCGCGGGCGGAGACTCCGCGTGGACGTGCCGAAAGGGCTTCCCCGCGTCAGCGGCGACCGCGAGAAGATCGAGCGGCTCGTCACGAATCTCGTGGACCACTCCCTGAGGACCGCGCCGCGGTCGGACGAGCCTGTTCTTCTCGCCGCATGCCAGGAGGGCGGCCGCGTCGTGATCCGGATCGTGGACCACGGTCCGACCCTCTCCTCGGAGAGGGCCGCACATCTTTTCGACGACGTCGGGTCGACGCGCAGCGGTGGGGAATTCGGGCTGTCCGTGGCACGGCGGCTCGCGGACGCGATGAGGGTCGAGCTCACGGCGTTCGCCGGGACGGACGGCTCGAACGTGAAGAGCCTCGCCTGGCCGGCGGCGCCGGAACCCGAAGAGGCCCCCCGCTGAAGCGAGATCCCGCGATCCGGCGCGCTTTTCGCGCCCTCCTTCGGCGCTCCGACGTGGCGGCGGTGGTATCCCACGCCCGGCCGGAGGACCGCGTCCGCGCGGTTGGAGGCGCGGTCCGGGACGCGTTCCTCGGAAGAAGGGGCGCCGATCTCGATCTCGTGGCCCCCCCGGAGAGCGCCGAGAAACTCGCGAGGGACCTGGCGGCGCGAGCCGGCTCGCGCGTCGTGCCGATCGGGAGCCGGCCGAAGCGCATCCTCAAGGTGCCGTTTCGATCGCACGAGATCGACGTCTGGGAGGAGACGGGCGACCCCGCCTCAGACCTCCTTCGTCGCGACTTCACCGTCAACGCGCTTTCGTTCTCGCTTCCGGACGGCACGTTCGCGGGCGCGCCCGGCGCGCTCGCGGACCTGAGAGCAAAACGGCTCGCTCCCCCGAGGCCCGGGGTCTTTCTGGAGGATCCCCTGAGGGTGTTGAGGGCCGCCAGGTTTCTCGCGGAGCTGCCGGGGTTCCACGTCGCGCGAGCCGCAATTCCGGAACTTCGTCGGGCCGTGAAGATGCTTCGAATGGTCCCTGCGGAGCGGCGCCTCGTCGAGTGGAACAAACTTCTCGGTGCGCCCGCGGCCGGAAGGATGCGAGGCCTGCGGTTCCTCGAACGCACCGGCGCCTTGAAAATTCTCCTTCTAAGCACGGCGCCGCTCGAGCGGCGCGGGAGGCGCGTGCGGCTCGGAATGTCCCTCGTCGGACGCCTGGGAACACCGGACGCGAGGGTCGCCCGATCTCTTCTA
>DATGDV010000243.1:0-4179 GCA_035310685.1 Thermoanaerobaculia bacterium | reverse complement strand
ATGTGCCCGCCGAGTCGGTCGCCGGCGGCGAGCGCGCGCTCGAGATTCACGCTCCCCCCGGCGGCCAGGCCGCCGAGGGCCGACCGCGCGAGCGTCTCGGGCGAAACGTCGAAAGTGAGCGCCTTCCCCCGGTCCGCCGGCGGGACGACCGTCAGGCAGACGCCGGAGACGGCGATGCTCTCCCCGACCGCGACGTCCGCGAAGGCCGGCGGACGCTCGACCGCGAGGACGGCGCCCGCCGCGCCGGACTCGATCGAAACGACGCGGGCGACTGCGGAGACGAGGCCCGTGAACACGGAGCGATCCTACCCGACCACGAATCCCGGCAGGATTCGCGCCGACAGCCTCAGGTCGGCTCCGATCCGCACTGCCTCGAGGCCGGCGAGGCGGCAGGCGTCCCCGAGCCGGCCGGCCCCCTCACCCGCGATCGGCGAGCGGGCGCCGGCGCCCCCCACGAGAAGCGGCGCGACATACGCGGTCACGCGGTCGACGAGACCCGCCTTCAGGAACGACGCGGCCGTCACGCCTCCACCTTCGACGAGCAGGGAGCGCACCTCGAGGGTGTGGAGCGCGGTCAGGAGGGCCTGAAGGTCGACGCCGCCGCCCGGTGCGGGCCTGGACAGCACCTGCACGCCGCGCTCGAGAAAGGGCGCGAGGCGCGGATCTCCGGACGGCACCCCCGTGACGAGCCAGACCTCGCCCCCTGCTGCGGAAAAGGCACGGGCGCTGGCCGGCACGCGAAGGGATCCGTCGAGGACGAGCCGGCGATGCGGCGTGATCGCGGAGGAGAGCGCGAGGCGGCGGGTCAGGAGGGGGTCGTCCGCGAGGATCGTGAGCGCGCCGACGAGGATCGCGTCGCACTCCTCACGCAGCCGGAGGGCGTCCGTGCGCGCGGCATCTCCGGTGATCCACTTCGAGTCGCCGCTCCGTGTCGCGGTGCGTCCGTCCAGCGACGCCGCCCACTTCAGGTGGACGAACGGCCGGCGCGCGCGGATGGCCTTCAGGAAAGCCTCGTTCAGAGTCTCGGCCTCGTCCGCGAACGCCCCGACGAGGACGTCGACGCCGCGGTCCCTCAGGCGGCGGATCCCGCGCCCCGCCGTCCGCGGGTCGGGATCCTCGATCGAGCAGACGACACGCGAGACTCCCGCCGCGAGCAGGGCTTCCGTGCAGGGGGACGTGCGGCCGAAATGAGAGCACGGCTCGAGATTGACGAGCAGCGTCGAGCCTTTCGCGCGCGCCCCCGCGGCCGCGAGCGCGATGGCCTCGGCGTGCGGGCCGCCCGCGCGCTCATGCGCGCCCTCCCCGACCACCTTCCCGCTCGCGTCGACGAGAACCGCGCCGACGCGCGGATTCGGCGACGTGGAAAAGCGGCCGCGCTCGGCGAGCTCGAAGACGCGGCGCCAGAGGACGTCGAGAGGCGAGGTTTCAATCATCCACGAGCGCCCCGGCGAACGCCGCCGCGTCGAAATCGAGAAGGTCGTCCGTCGTCTCGCCGACGCCCACGTACCGCACCGGCAGCGCCAGCTCGCGCACGATCGCCAGGATCACGCCGCCTTTCGCCGTTCCGTCCATCTTCGTGAGCACGAGGCCCGTGACGCCTGCGGATTTCGTGAACTCGCGGGCCTGGGCGATCCCGTTCATGCCCGTCACGGCGTCGAGCACGAGAAGAACCTCGTGCGGCGCCCCCGCAATGCTCCGCGCGGCGATGCGCCGGATCTTTCCGAGCTCCTCCATGAGGTTGTGCTTCGTGTGAAGGCGCCCGGCGGTATCCACGAGAAGGAGGTCGGCTTTCCGCGCGAGCGCCGCGGCGCAGGCGTCGTGGACGACGGCGGCCGGATCGGCCCCCGCCTTGTGCTTCACGAGCGGCACGTTCAGCCGGGAAGCCCACACCTCGAGCTGCTCCACGGCCGCGGCTCGGAACGTGTCCGCCGCCGCGAGGACGACCGACTTTCCCGAGGCCACGGCGCGCGCCGCGAGCTTGGCCGCCGTGGTCGTCTTGCCCGTGCCGTTCACCCCGACCAGGAGGACGACGTGGGGGGACCCGGGAGCGAGGTCGGGTCCACGGATGGAGAGCCGCCTTTCGACCTCCGCCTTCAGGACGCGCCTGACGACGTCCTTCTCGGCGGCGTCCCGCCGTCCGGCCTCGGCCTTCACGGCCGCGACGAGCTCGCCGGCCGTCTGCGGGCCCACGTCGGCAGCGAGAAGGCCCTCCTCGAGCGCGTCGAGAGCGGCGGGATCCGGCTCGAACGTCGCCCGGATCGCGCTCCCCATCTTCGCGAGGAGCTCCGTGTGGGTCATGAAGAGCCCGCGCTTCAGGCGGGCCAAGACAGACGTGTCGCGTTCGCCGTTCGCCATCGACCTCCGAGACTAGCAGGACGCGGGACTCAGGAGATCTCGGCGACGAGCCGCGCGCGCGCCTCGTCGAGCTGAGGGCGCGCGGCGTGCGGCTGGCCTCTTTCGTCGAAGACGACGAGAACGAAATAGCCCGCCTTCACGTGACTCGTGAGAATCCGCCGGCTCGCGAACTGGAACGAGAGATCGGAGATCTCGCCGAAGCCCGCGCGATCGGCCGCGCGGCGCAACTCGCCCATCCAGACGGATTGGTAGGCTCCGAGGACCTCCGTCGCGTTCTTCGCGCCGACGCGCGCGATGATCTCCCCCTGCGGATCGATGAAGGCGGCCCCGAGGGCGCCCGGAGCGTCCAGAAGGCCCTCGAGGGCATCCGCGAATCTCATCGCTCCATCTCCGCCGCCGCCGGCTCGTTGGCGAGGAAGCGGCGGGCACGCCGCCCTTCCTCGCTCTCGGGGGCGGCGCTGACCGTACGCTGCATGTAGCGGACCGCGAGGTCGCGCCGGCCGCTCGAAAGGAGGCAGAGCGCGGCCTGATAGTTCGCGACCGAATCCTGCGGCTCGTTCTTCAGGACGGAGAGGAAATCCTCGAGAGCGCCCTTCAAGTCGTCCAGCTTCATTCGCGCGAGTCCTCGTTCACGGAAAGCGCGGTCGTTGTCGGGCTTGTCCGCGAGGGCGAGCGAGAACTCGCGCTCCGCGTCGCGCCAGGCCTCTCGCCGCCGGTGCAGGAGGCCGAGGTTGTAATGCGCGTTCGCCTTCTCGGCCGTCGGGGGGCCGTCCAGGACGGCCTGGAAGTCGGCCTCCGCCTCCAGGTAATGGCCCGCCTCCATGTGCGCGACTCCGCGGTTGTTTCGTGCCTCGACGAACGTCTCATCGAGGTGGAGCGCGTCCGTGAAAGCCTTGAGAGCGCCCGGGTAGTCCTTCTTGTAGAGAAGAGCGAGCCCGAGGGCGTTCGGGACCCGGGGATCCCGGGGAGAGCTCGTGCGCGCCCTGAGGAGGATCTGGATGGCTTCGTCCGCGCGGCCCTCGCGGAGCATGGAGAGCCCGGCCCGGTAGTCGACGAGATCGGCGAGGCCCGGATTCTCCTTCGGAGGCGCCGAGGCGCTCCCGCATCCGGCGAGACCGGCCGAAAGCACGAGAATCTCCGCTGCGGCGATGCAGGCGGCCCGGGCGCTCCGCGTCCTCACGCGGTGGCCTTCAGCGGAACCTCTTCTCCGAGGAACTCGAAGTCTCCGGAATTCCAGGCCTTGTCCAGCGCGGCGGTGACCGCCGGGTCGAACGATTTTCCCGCGAACGACATGATCAGGTTGATGACGTAGGTGAGCGGCATGGCCTTCTGGTAGGGACGCGTCGTCGTCATCGCGTCGAAGGTATCCGCGACGGCCACGACCCGCGCGACGAGCGGAATGCCTTCGCCCTTCAATCCGTCCGGGTAGCCCCCGCCCGCCCATTTCTCGTGATGATGCTTGATGCCGGGAATGACGTCCTTGAGTTGCGGGATCTGGCCCATGATCAGCGCGCCCTTCGCCGGGTGGGTCTTCATGATCTCGAATTCCTCGCTCGTGAGAGCCGTGGGCTTTCTCAGGATGCGGTCGTCGATTCCGATCTTGCCCACGTCGTGGAGGAGGGCGGACAAGCGCACGACGCGCACCTCCTCGGGAGAGAGGTCCATGTGGCGCGCGAGGACGACGGCGTACCGGGCGACCCGCTCCGAATGGCCGCGCGTGTACGGGTCCTTCGCGTCGATCGCGGCCGCGAGCGTGCGCACGGAGTTGATGAACAGCTCCTGGTTCTCCTTCGCCGCGCGCTTGAGCCTGTCGACCGACTTTTC
>DATGDV010000242.1:0-2006 GCA_035310685.1 Thermoanaerobaculia bacterium | reverse complement strand
GCCACAAGGCTCTCACGGCCGCGCTCTTCGCGACGTGGTCGGAGCTGGGCGTAGAGGTCGTGTCCGCCGCGTCGGACATGAAGGCATACCTCGAGGCCTATGCGGGGGGGAACACGGACATCATGATCGGCCGGTGGATGGCGGATTACGAAGACCCCGACGACTTCACGTACGCACTCTTTCATTCGGCTGGCGGCCACATGCGGGCGTTCTTCTCGTCGCCCGAGACGGACCGGCTCGCCGAGGACGCCCGCATGGAGAGCCGTCCCGCAGTCCGCGAGAGCCTCTACCGGAGGTTCGAGAGCCTCCTCCTGGAGAACGGGGTGCTGATCCCGCTGTTTCACGAGGTGGATTACCGGATCGCCGCTGCCGGCGTGCGCGGACTTGCGCTTCGAAGCAGCCCGCCGTTCATCAACTATCCCGAGCTCGGGAAGTCGGAGGCGCCGGCGGGTCACGCCGCGCACGAGTGGGGTGGAGGCGTCATTCACGTGCCGGTCGGCGGCGTCCTGAACGACTTCGACCCCGCATCGACGGCGATTCACGAGCAGGCCGAGACGATGCCCCTCGTCTTCGAGACGCTGACGCGGGATCCCGAGGGCGGGCGCGTCGTTCCGTGGCTCGCCTCGGAAGTGGTTCCCGAAGACGGCGGTGCGCGCTTCCGGTTCCGCCTTCGGCGGGGGGTGCGCTTTCACGACGGTCGCGCGCTCTCTGCCCGTGACGTCCGTTACTCGTTCGAGCGCCTGCTCCAGAAGGGGACGACCGGCAGCCGGTTCCTCCTCGCCCCGATTCGAGGAGCGCAGCGCCTCATCGAAGGCCAGGCCTCGGATCTCGAGGGCTTTCACATCGTCTCGCCCTCGGAGTTCGTCATCGAGCTGGAGCAGCCGCTGTCGTTCTTCCCCGTCCTCGTGTCGTGGCCGGGCGCCGGCATCGTCCCGGAAGGGACCGGCGTCATAGGGGAGAGCTGGCGAAAAGGCTCCATCGGCACGGGCGCGTACCGTGTCGCGAGCTTCGAACCCGGAAGACGGCTGGAGCTGGAGAGAAACCCCGCCTACTGGCGCGAAGGCTACCCGAAAAACGAGGGGGTCGTTTTCCGCTTCGGCGTTCCCCCCGAGGAGATCCGCTCCGAGTTCATGGCCGGCCGGTTCTCCCTCGCTTCGGATCTTCTTCCGACCGACGCCGAAGCACTCCGCCAGGACCCGCGTTTCCGCGCCACGTACCGCGAGTGCCCCAGTCTCGTGACGTACTTCGTGGTCTTCAATACGCACAAGGGAGCATTCAAGGACGCCCGGGCACGCCTCGCGGTCGCACAGGGGATCGACGCCGCCGGTATCGTCCGACGGACGCTCGGCCGGCACGCGATTCCGGCAAACGGCCTCATTCCGCCCGGTCTCCTCGGATACGTTTCGAAGCCGAGGACCCGGCCCCAGACCTCTGGACAGGCCTCGGGCGCGCACACCGTCTCGCGCGAGACGATCGAGGTCACGGCCATGGTGAATCCCATCATGTTAGGAGAGTTCGGCGCCTTCACGAAGGAGCTCACACAGGCATTTCGTGAAATGGGCTATGCCATCCGCGTCGTGAACAAGACGATGGCGGAATTCGTCGAAGCCCAGAAGAACGCGACGACGGACATCATGATCGGCCGGTGGATCGCCGACTACCCGGACGCCGACACGTTCACGCAAGGCGTCCTCCACTCCCGCGAAGGAGTCTACGGCCGCTACTGCTGGATGCCCGAGATCGACGCCCTCACGGAGCGCGGCCGCACCGAGATCGACCCCAAGACGCGCGAGTCGATCTACCGGGAGGTCGAGGAGATCATCGCGAAGGAAGCGCTCATGATCCCGCTCTTCCACGAGCAGGTCTACCGGTTCGCACGCCCCGAGGTCGAAGGCCTCGCGGTCGGGTTCGGCCAGCCGATCGTCCAGTACGAGAACCTGACGATCCGGGGGTAGGGCGGCGCGGCCTACTTCTTCCGGGATCCCAGAGGCGCCGGGTCGGGTGTC
>DATGDV010000241.1:0-4539 GCA_035310685.1 Thermoanaerobaculia bacterium | reverse complement strand
CCCGGCTTCGAGCCCGAGCCTTCGATGTTCAAGCTCACGGTCGATCCCGAGAAGGCGCCGGACGCGCCCGAGCGCGTCACGATCTCCTTCGCGGCCGGCCTGCCGGTGGCCGTGAACGGCCAGAAGCTCGCGCCCGTCCCCCTCATCCAGAAGCTCAACGAGATGGGCGGCCGGAACGGCGTCGGTCGCGTGGACATCGTGGAGAACCGGCTGATCGGCATCAAGTCGCGCGGCGTGTACGAGACGCCGGGCGGGACGCTGCTCGTCCAGGCGCTCCGCGCGCTCGAGACGCTCACGCTCGACCGCGACAGCGTGCACGAGAAGGAGAAGCTGGCGGCGCGGTACGCGGAGCTCGTGTACTTCGGGCAATGGTTCTCGCCGCTCCGCGAGGCGCTCGACGCGTTCATGAACGCGCTCATGCCGACCGTGACGGGCGACGTCACCCTCAAGCTCTACAAGGGCTCTTCCTCCGTCGTGGGCAGGACCTCGCCGCACGCACTCTACTCGGCGCACCTCGCCTCGTTCGACATGCGCGGCTATACGCCTGCCGACGCGGCCGGGTTCATCCGCCTGTTCGGCCTGCCGACGAAGGGTCGCCTGCGCCTGAAGTCCGGGACGACGTATCAGGCCGTCGTCTCCGGGGAAGGGTGAGGCGTTGACCCGGCGCCAGCTGTGGGGAGGCCGGTTCTCGGAGCCTCCCGCCCAGGTTCTCCGGGCCTTCAACGATTCGTTCGGGTTCGACAAGGCGCTCCTCGCGGAGGACGTCCGCGGCTCGATCGCCTGGGCACAGGCGCTCGGCAGGGCCGACGTGCTCTCGGCGGCCGAGGTCAAGAAGATCGTGGCCGGCCTCGGGGAGATCGGCGCCGAAGTGCTTCGGACGGGAATCCCGCCCGACGCGGACGACGAAGACGTCCATTCCTTCGTGGAGGCGCGGCTGGCCGCGAAAGTGGGCCCGCTCGCGGGCAAGCTCCACACAGGGCGCTCGCGAAACGACCAGGTCGCGACCGACTTCCGGCTCTACCTGAAGGAGGCTTTCGCCGAGGGCGCGGCGGCCGCGCGCGCCTTCGCGCTCGCGCTCGCCCGCCGGGCGGAAGCGGAGGCCGGTTCCCCGATGCCGGGCTATACGCACCTGAAACGCGCGGAGCCCGTCACGTTCGGCCATTGGTGCCTCGCCTACGTCGAGATGCTTCGGCGCGACGCGGCCCGCTTCGACGACGCCGCCTCGCGCGCGGACGAGTGCCCGCTCGGCTCGGGAGCCCTGTCGGGGACGCCGCTGCCGGTCGACCGCGAAGCGCTCGCGCGGAGCCTCGGGTTCCTCCGGCCCACCGCGAACTCGCTCGACGCCGTCTCCGACCGCGACGCGGCCGCCGAGTATCTCTTCGCGGCGGCGCTCCTCCTCGTCCACGTTTCGCGTCTCGGGGAGGACCTCATCGCCTTCACGTCCGACGAGTTCGGCTTCGCGACGCTGCCGGACGCCCTCGCGACGGGCTCCTCGCGGATGCCGCAGAAGAAGAACCCCGACGTCCTCGAGCTCGCGCGCGGCCACGCCGGACGCGCGATCGGCGACCTGGCCGGCCTGCTCGCGGTCCTCAAGGGCCTGCCGCTTGCCTACGACAAGGACCTCCAGCTCGACAAGGAGCCCGTCTTCCGCGTGCGGGGCGTCCTTCTCGCCGCGCTTCCGGCGCTGATCGGGATCGTGGAGGGGCTTCGGCTCGATCGCGAGCTGATGGCGCGCGCGGCTTCGGACGACCGGCTGCTCGCCACCGAGCTCGCCGACGCGCTCGCGAAGCGCGGCATGCCCTTCCGTGAGGCGCACGAAGTCGTCGGCCGGCGCATCGCCGAGGCCGAGGCGCTCGGCACGACGCTCGCGGCCCTCGGGCCCTCCAAGGAGGTCACCGCCCAGGACCTTCAGGCTCTCGACGTGCGCCGCGCGCTCGCCAAGAGGGACGTCACCGGCGGCACGGCGCCGCGACAGGTGGCGCGCGCCGCGAAGGCCGCGGTCCGCCGGCTGGCGGGAGGCGCGGGGTGAGGCTCCCGAAGGGCTTCCTCGCCTCGGGCGTGCGCGCAGGCATTCGGAAGAAACGCCCCGACGTCGCGCTCATCGTGGTCGAGAAAGGCGCGAACGCCGCGGCTCTGTTCACGAGGAACCGTTTTCAGGCCGCGTCCGTCATCCTCGGCAAGCGCGACCTGCGGCGAAGCGGAGGCCGTGTCCGCGCGGTCGTCGTCAATGCCGGCTGCGCGAACGCGGTGACCGGAAAACCCGGTCTCGACGCCGCGCGGCGCGTGCGGAACAGCGCGGCCGCTCTCCTCGGGTTTCCGAAGGAGGAGGTCCTCACCTCGTCCACGGGCGTCATCGGGGTGATCCTGCCGGACGCCAAGATCCGCACCGCTCTTCCCGACGCGAGGTGGCGCCTCTCATCCACGGGCCTCGATGCCGCCTCGCACGCGATGCTCACGACGGACGTGGGTCCGAAGGTCGCACAGGCGTCGTTCGCGTGGATGGGCCGCCGGGGTCGCGTCGTGGGAGTCGCCAAAGGCGCCGGAATGATCCACCCGAACATGGCAACGATGCTCGCGTTCGTCATGACGGACATTCCCGCGACCCCCGCCTATCTCAAGACGGCTCTTCGCGAGGCGGCCGACGCGAGCTTCCATCTCGTCTCCGTGGACGGCGACACCTCGACGAACGACACGGTGCTCCTCATGGCATCCGGTGCGCTCGGCGGCCCGGAGCTCTCGGGGAAGGACGACGGGCCGGAGTTCCGGAAGGCGCTCGGCGAGGTCTGCCGCACGCTCGCGTGGAAGATGGTGCGCGACGGGGAAGGCGCGACGCGGGTCCTCGACCTCACCGTGACGGGAGCTCGAACGGAGGCCGAGGCGAAGGCCGCGGCTCACGCCGTCGCGACCTCGCCGCTCGTGAAGACCGCGCTTCACGGCGGCGATCCGAACTGGGGGCGGATCCTCGCGGCCGTCGGCCGAAGCGGAGCCCGCTTCTCGGAGAAGCGCGTCTCGCTCAAGCTCGGGCCGCTCACGCTCGTGAAGGACGGCGTCCCGGCGCCTTATCGCGAGAAGGACGCCGTGCGCGTCTTCCGCAGGGAGCGCGTCCCGGTCGTCGTCGATCTCGGGGCCGGAACCGCCACGGCCTCGAAGCTGGCCGCGGACCTCGGGCACGACTACGTGTCTTTGAACACCGACTATCGGACCTGAGGGCAAAGAAAGGCCCGCGGTCGGCCGCGGGCCTGAAGTTCCGGGATTCGAAGCGCTTACTTCTTGGCCGGCTTCGCCTTGGCCGGGTGGGCCGGGGCGGCGGTGGGGGCGGGCGGAGCACCGGGCGTGAGGCCGAGCGTGGCCATTTCGTCCGTGAGCTTGGTCTTTGCCGCATTGCCCTTGGCGGTTGCGTCGATCAGGTTGCCTGACTTGAAGGCATCGTTAGCCTCGCCCCACGACTTCTCGATGTCGGCAAGGCCCGCCTTCGCGGCGTCGAGCTTGGCGGCATCCATGTCCTTGGGAAGCTTCTTCATCGCGCTCAAGCCTTCGACCTTCGTCTTGACCTGCTCGATCATGGCCGGAACGGAAGCGCTCAGCCCGTTCCACGTCTTCGTGAGCTCGTCCTTCTTGGCGGCGATGGCCGCGACGACGTCCTTTGACTTGGCGGGAATGCCTTGTGCGATCTCCATCGCGGCCTTGTAGTCGCCCTTGTTGTAGGCGTCCTGTGCGGACGCGAAAGCCGTCAGGACGCCCTTCGTCAGCTCCGGAGCGTACTTCGCGCCTTCGGCCCTGATCTCGTTCACGGACGCTTCAGCGGCCTTGAGGGCGGCTTCTGCGGGGCCCTTCTGGCTGCAGGCGACGAGCGCCAGGCAGCAGAGCGCCACGGCGGTGATCCTGAGAGCGTTCTTCATTCGCATCCTCCCTGTCGATCGATCTGGTTTTGACGGATTCTCTCCGCAATCCGCGCGAAGTTCAAATGGACGCCTGCTGTCACGGCGCCGCTTTACGGCGCGATTGCTGCGCGTCGCTGATGAGATGGCGCAGGCGCTCTGCGTCCTTCTTCCAGAGCCCGTGGATCACGATCGGCGGCGAGCCGCCCGTCGTGTCGATCACGACGTCCGCGAACACCACGCCGGCCTGGATCTTCACGGAGGCGATCTGATCGGTCGAGATCGAATCTTCCGTGTGGCCGAAGAAACGAGGCTTGTAGCGCGCGATCCGGTCGGGGAAGACCGCGATCTGCATCGGGAAGAGCTGATTCGAAGTCGTCAGTCGCGACGCGCGGATGGCCTCCGGGCTGTCGCTGAACGGCCGGTTGAACAGGTAGAGGACGCCCGCGAGGAGAAGGAACGCGACGATCGCGAGCAGAAGCGCCGCTCGCACGATGCGCCAGCCGAGGCCTGTGGGTCGTCTTCCGGCGTTCTGTTCGACCAATGGAATGAGTCTATGACGGTTGCACCAGGAGCCGCCGCACATCAGAAAGTTCTTGACGTCGCCGCAATTTACGCCTATCTTGCGCGTGGTGGGCTGGCCTCGAGCGAAAGGCAGGTC
>DATGDV010000240.1:0-2764 GCA_035310685.1 Thermoanaerobaculia bacterium | reverse complement strand
CCGGCGCCGCGAACGCCGGGGAGATTCGCGGGCGACTTCTGGTCAGCGATCACACTGACAAGCCCGCGGGAGGGCTCACGGTCAGCGCGGTCCCGTGGGAGACCCCCGGCGACGAGGCGCGCCGCTCGGTGAAAGGAAGCGAGGCCCCGAAGACGATCGCGTCGGCCGTGACCGGAGCCGATGGCTCTTTCCTCCTCTCCGTCGGCCCCGAACCCGGGAAGGAGAGGACGTTCCGCGTGAAGGTCGAGGGACCGGGAGTCGTCCCGGTCCTCTTCGAGGACGTCTACGACTCGGCCGAGATCGTGGACCTCGGCGAGCACACGCTCCCGCACGGCGAGAAGCTCACGGGAGTCGCGACGGACGCGTCCGGCAAGCCGCTCGCGGGAGCGGAAGTCTCCCTCGAGGCGGGCGTCGAGGGCGGCGACGATCTCGGCTTCCGCGTCCTCGCGCGGAAGGTGGTGACGGGCGAGGACGGAAGGTTCCAGTTCGACGAGGCGAGCGCGCAGGGAAATCGCATCACGATCGAGAAGGCGGACCTCGCGCCAAAGCGGGAGACGGGCCTCAAATCCGGCGCGATTCCGAGGCCGATCGCGGTCGTCGCGGGCGACCCGGTCGGCGGCGTCGTCCTCGGCGCCGGGCACAAGCCGGTCGGGGGCGCCCTCGTGAGGCTCGAAAGCGTCAAGGCCACGACGCGCTGGGTCGAAACCGACGCGGAGGGGCGCTTCACGATTCCGCACGCCCCCGACGGCCGCGGCTCGATCGTCGTCGACGCGGGCGACGCCGGCTGGGGCCGCAAGCCGGACGTCAAGCTGCCGCTCGGCGAGGGCAAGACCCTGACGATCACGCTCGCCCTCCCGGCCTCGCTCGACGGCAAGGTCGTCGACGACAGGACCGGGCGCCTCGTGCCGCGCGCGAAGGTCTTTGCGAAGGGGAACGGATTCGCGCGCCTCGTGCGCACGGGCCCGGACGGGATGTATCACCTGAAAGGCATTCCCCCCGGGACGTACCGCCTGACCGTCGACGAGGCACGGTGCGTCCCGTGGATGAAGCCGGATCTCGCGCTCGCGCCCGGCGAGGGGAAGCGTCTCGACATCGCGGTGACCCTCGGGGCCTCGATCGCCGGGAGAGTGGTGGACGAAAACGGCGCGCCCGTGGCGAGCGCGCGCGGCACGCTCATAAGCGGCGGCGAGAACGCGCTCCAGGGTATCCGCCGGATGCTGCGAGCCGGCGGAGAGACCACCGCGTTCCGCACGCGCCCCGACGGAACGTTCGCCGCGTCGCGCCTGGCGCCCGGCGACAACCAGCGCCTCTTCGTGAGCCACGCCGACTTCGAGCGCGCGACGCTCGCCGGCCTCTCCCTGCCATCCGGCGGCACGAAGGGCGGCGTCGCCGTCGTGATGCATCGCGGCGCCACGATCTCGGGCGTCGTCAAGGACGCGGACGGCCAGCCGATCGCGGACGTCGAGGTCCAGGTCGATCCGTCCGTGAGCTTCCGCGGGGGGGCGGGAGGCCTCGTCGCGAACTTCGCGCGTCTCGGAGGCCCGGGCGTGCGCCCGAAAACGAAGACGGGCCCCGACGGCACGTTCCAGATCAAGGGGATCTCCGTGGGCGAGTACGCGCTCCAGATCCGCAAGCCAGGATTCGCGAACGAACGCGTCGACCCCGTGAAGGTGACCGACAAGGGCGCGGACCCGGTCGCGGTGACCCTCGGGCCAGGGGCGAGCATCTCGGGCATCTTGCGCAGGAGGAGCGGGGAAGGGGCCGAGGGCTTCTTCGTGCGCGTCGGCGCGGGAGGACGCGGGGCCGGCGGCGGAGGCGGCCCGCTCGGCGGAACCGGCACCTCGCTCCCCACGGGGCCCGACGGACTCTTCGTCCTCGACGGCCTGAAGCCGGGCCATGTCTACGACCTCTCCGTTTTTGGCGGGGCGGGCCTCGGTCCGCAGAAGCGCGGCGTCGTGGCGCCGGCCTCGAACGTCGAGATCCAGGTCGCCGGCACGGGCCGCATCGCCGGCACCGTGCTCGACGCGCGCTCTGGCCAGCCTCTCAAGAGCTTCTCGGCCTCGTACGAGCCCGACCGCGGCGGCGGCGCGATCATCCGCCTCGTCGCGCGCGGCGCGGGCGGCCAGACCGGTATCGGCCAGAAGCGCGAGTTCAACGCCGAAGACGGTGCCTTCACGCTCGAGGATGTGCCGGCGGGGACGTGGACGGTCGTCGTCGAGGCGAAGGGCTACTTGCAGGCGCGCGTCGCGAGCCTCGTCGTCGAGGAGGGCGGAGCCCGGGAGGGCGTCGAGGTGCGCGCGACGCCGGGAGTCGTCCTCAAGGGACACGTCTCGGATGCGCGCTCGGGCCGTGCCGTGGCGAATGCCAGCATCACGCACGAGCCGGCGGGGGGCGGCGGGCCTGGCGGCTTCGGGGGCTTCGGAGGCCGTGGCGGCGCGTTTGCCGCCCTCGGCGGGAGCGACGACGTCACGAGCGACGCGGAAGGCAACTTCGAGATCGATGGCATCTCGGCGGGGCGTATCAAGGTCACAGCGAAGAGTCCCGACTACACGGACGGCAGCGAGGTCGTCGACGTCAAGGAGACGGGCGGAACGGTCGAGATCAAGCTCACGGCGGGCGGCTCGGCGGGCGGCGTCGTCGTGGCCGGGAGTCAGCCGCTCGCGAACGCCCAGGTCTCTCTCGCGGTCGCGGGGGACGCGGGCTTCGGGCGCCTCCTCGGGGGAGGCCAGACGACGACGACGGACGCGGCGGGCCGCTTTCGCTT
>DATGDV010000239.1:0-3425 GCA_035310685.1 Thermoanaerobaculia bacterium | reverse complement strand
GCCGCGAGGCTTTGCACGGTCATCGAGTTCAGCCAGGAGTCGAAGGGGGACGGAGTCGCGCCCAGGTCCTTGTACCAGGGAAAGAGCGTCTCCTTCATGAATCGGAACGGACCGAGCACGGCGCCGCCCACCGAGGTCGAGTGGCCGTTCACGAACTTCGTGAGCGAATGCACGACGAAGTCCGCGCCGAGTCGAAACGGCTGCTGAAGGTAAGGCGAGCAGAAGGTGTTGTCGACGACGAGAAGGATGCCGCGCTCCTCCGTCAGGCGCGAGATCGCCTCGATGTCCGCGAGGCGGAGCGTCGGGTTCTCGGGCGACTCGAGGAAGACGGCCGAGACTTCCGGGTGCGCGTCGAGCGCGGCCTCGACGGCCGCGAGGTCGCCCGTGTCGCAGAAGACCGAGCCGACGCCGAACTTCGCGACGCCGCGCAGGAAGCTGTCCGTGCAGCCGTAGACGTTGCCGGCGAGCACCGCGTCGCCCGAGCGGACGAGGGAGAGGAGGAGAGCCGAGATCGCGCCCATCCCGGACGCGCAGATGAGGCACCCGATCGTGGGCTCTGTCTCGTCCTCGGCGAGGGCCTTCTCGATGACGTGCTCGGCCTCGAGGCGGAAGAGGACCCGCTCGAGGTATTCGGTCGTCGGATTCCCGAGGCGCGTGTAGATGCGGGCGTACGGCCGCTCGCCGCCGCGGGACATCCCGAGGAAGCGGTCGGCGCCGTCCTTGACGCTGTGGAACGGGAACGTCGAGCGTTGGTGGATCGGCGGGAGGCCCGTTCCCGCCGCGAGAGCGCGAAACAGGCCCTCGGGCAGCTGCTTCTCCTCGTCGCGCACCCAGCGGGTCTTCCGGTCGATCCACCAGTCCCAGAACGAGTACCGGGCGGAGCCGGAGAGGACGGGGGCGCTGCCGAGTGTGGTGCTCATGTCCGGAATGTAGTCGCCCGGAACGGAGCGCGCCTCCGTGCAGATGCCTCATGCGGCCGTCGCCGGGGGGTCTCTTCCCCAAACCCGCGCCCTCGTGCGATCCTGCGCGTTCCCCGATGAGCACGCGGAGAGAGCTCGACAAGACCTTCGACCCCTCCTCGTTCGAGATGCGCTGGTACCGCGCCCAGGAAGAGGCCGGGTTCTTCCGCCCCGAGGCGGCCGGGCGCGACGCCGTTCCGTTCTCGCTCGTCATCCCGCCGCCGAACGTCACGGGGCGCCTCCACGTGGGACACGCTCTCGGGCGCACGCTCGAGGACGTCCTCAGCCGCTGGCGGAGGATGCAGGGCCGGGCCGTGCTCTGGGTCCCGGGCGTGGATCACGCGGGCATCGCCACGCAGATGGTCGTCGAGCGCGACCTCAAGGAGCGCACGGGGAAGACGCGGCACGACATCGGCCGCGAAGCCTTCGTCGCGCTGTGCCGCGAATGGGCCGGCGCGCGGCGCGGGGACATCCTCGACCAGATCCGCCGCCTCGGCTCGTCGTGCGATTTCTCGCGCGTCTACTACACGCTCGACGAGCCGCGCTCCCGGGCCGTGCGGCACGTCTTCTCGACCCTCTACCACGGGGGGCTCGCCTACCGCGCCGAGCGGATGGTGAACTGGTGTCCGAGCTGCGCGACCGTGCTCTCCGACCTCGAGGTGAACCACGTCGAGAGCTCCGGCCACCTGTATTCGATCGCGTATCCCCTCGTCGGGGGCGGCGAGCTCGTCGTGGCCACGACGCGGCCGGAGACGATGCTCGGAGACACGGCGCTCGCCGTGCACCCGGACGATCCGAGATACTCCGGCTTCGCCGGGCGACGCGCGATGCTCCCGCTCACGGCCCGCGAGATTCCCGTGATCGCCGACGCCTTCGTGGACCCGAAGTTCGGGACGGGCGTCGTCAAGGTGACACCCGCGCACGACCCGAACGACTTCGAGGCGGGGAAGAGGAATGCGCTCGAGTCCGTGACCGTGATCGGCTTCGACGGGAAGATGACGGCGGCGGCCGGCGCCCCGTACGCGGGCCTCGACCGGTTCGAGGCGAGGAAAAAGGTGCTCAGGGATCTCGCCGCCGCCGGGCTTCGCCGCGGCGAGAAGAGCCACCTCATCCCGCTCGCGCGCTGCCAGCGGTGCGACACGATCGTCGAGCCGCTCGCCTCCCTGCAGTGGTTCGTGAAGGTGGCGCCCCTCGCCGAAAAAGCGGTCGCCGCGACGGACGCGGGCGAAACCCGCTTCGTGCCCGAGCTGTGGAAGAAGACGTACGACGAATGGATGCGGAACATCCGCGACTGGTGCGTGTCGCGCCAGCTCTGGTGGGGGCACGAGATCCCGGCGTGGTACTGCCCCGACGGGCACGTCACGGTGCCGAAGCCGGGTGAGGGCGATCCGACCTCGTGCGCGACGTGCGGCTCGGGAGCCCTCGTCCGCGACCCCGACGTCCTCGACACGTGGTTCTCGTCCTGGCTCATGCCGCTCTCGGTCCTCGGCTGGCCGGAGAAGACGGCCGATTTCGCGCGCTTCTACCCGACGAGCGTCCTCGTCACGGCCTTCGACATCCTCTTCTTCTGGGTCGCACGGATGATCATGGCGGGCTCTTTCTTCGACGGCCGCGCGCCTTTCGCCGAGGTCGTCCTCCACGGCCTCGTGCGCGACGAGAAGGGCCAGAAGATGTCGAAGACGAAAGGCAACGTCGTCGACCCCCTCGACATGTGCGACGAGTTCGGAGCCGACGCGGTGCGGTTCACGCTCGCCGTCCTCTCGGGAACGGGGCGCGACCTGCCGTTCGGCAAGACGCGCGTCGCGGGCTATCGCGCCTTCGCGACGAAGGTGTGGAACGCTGCGCGCTTCGCGCTGCAGATGCTCGAGGGCGAAAGGGCGGTGTCGCCGGAAAGCCTCGATTTCGCGTCCCTCGGCACGGTCGACCGCTGGATCCTCGCCCGCCTTTCCGAAGCGGCGGGAAAGGTGAACGCGAGCCTCGAGGCGTTCCGGTTCGACGAGGCCGCCAACGCGCTCTACCAGTTCTTCTGGTCCGATTTCTGCGACGGCTACGTGGAAATGGTGAAGCCGGTCCTGAGAGGCGCCGACGTGCCGGCGGCCGACAAGGAGAAGACCCGCGGCGTTCTCACCCGGGTGCTTCTCGACTCTCTTGCGCTTCTTCACCCGTTCATGCCGTTCGTCTCGTCCGAGATCCGGGAGGCGCTGAACGGCGACGGCCTTCGACTCACGATGACGAAATTCCCGGAGCCGGATCCGGCGTGGACCGACCCGCTCGCGGTCGAAACGGTCGAGATCGTGCGGGCGGTCACGACGCGAATTCGGAATCTCCGTGCGGAGAACGGCCTTGCACAGACCGAGACCCTTCGGGTGGGCATCGAGCTTCCTGAAGGACCCCTTTCGAAGGAAATACAGGGTCACGTTCCGCTCCTCAGCCATCTCGCGCGGCTCGAGGCCGTGGAGATTTCTT
>DATGDV010000238.1:0-9400 GCA_035310685.1 Thermoanaerobaculia bacterium | reverse complement strand
ACCTCTTCTGCTACTTTTTGGAACCTGTAAATGATAGGATTCAAGATCTAAGGAGACGTCGTGGAGCTGACACTTCCGGCCTCGATCCTGGCCCGCGAACTGAGCCTGATTCAGGGAGTCGTCGAGAAGCGGACGACGCATCAGATCCTCACGAACGTCCTGCTCGAGGCCAAGGGTGAGACGCTCACCCTCACGGCAACCGATCTCGACACGACGCTCGTGTCCGAGATCGCGCCGGTTGCTCTCAAGAGCACCGGTTCGGTCACGGCGCCGGCACGGCGCCTTTACGACGTCGTGCGCGAGCTGCCGCCGAACGCGGACCTGAAGCTCAAGGTACTCGAGAACAACCACGTCTCTCTCGAGTGTAAAGAGCCGAAGCTCAGGATTCGCCTGAACGGTCTTCCTGCAGCCGATTATCCGACGCGGCCCGAACCCGCTGGCGGTCCCACCCTCACGCTGCCGTTCGGCGCCCTGCGCCGGATGGTCGACAAGGTGCGGTTCGCGGTCTCGACCGAGGAAATGCGGCTTCAACTCCAGGGCGCGCTCCTGAAGACGAAGGGCGGGAGCGTCGAGATGGTCGCGACGGACGGTCATCGACTGGCGCTCGTGGAAGTCGAAGGCGCACGCGCCGAGACGGGGTTTGAGCCGGTCCTCGTCTCAAAAAAAATCCTCGACGAGCTCGGAAAGCTCGATGTCGGCGATGACGCTCCCGTCACGATCGTCCGCGGGACCAACCACATCGGCTTTTCGGTCGGCAGCCGGAGGCTTTTTTCGAAGCTCGACGAGCGCCGCTTCCCGGACTACGAGAAGGTCATCAGCAAGGAAAACGACAAGAAGGCGGTCGTGCCCCGCGAGGAGTTGCTGGGGGCCGTCCGGAGAATCGCCCTTTTGTCGGGCGACCGGATGAAGGCGGTGAGCCTGGCGTTCCAGAAGGACGCCCTCGTCGTCTCATCGGAAAGCCAGGAGGTGGGCGACGGGTCTCAGGAGATCGTCATCGCATACGACAACGCTCCGGTCACGCTGCGGCTCAACGCGCGCTACCTCGAGCAGTTTCTCGAAGCGGCCGAGACGAAGGACGTTCACCTCCTCGTGAAGGACGAGCAGGCACAGTGCCAGGGCCGTCCGGCCGAACCGCTGGGGGGCATCAGGAGCTATCTGTACGTCGTGATGCCGATGAGGATGTAGTCGGCCGCGTGGAGATACTTTCTCTCTCTACCGATGGATTCCGGAATCTGGCGAACGGCCGGGTGGAGCTGCACCCGCGCGTGAACCTCATCGTCGGAGACAACGGCCAAGGCAAGACGAACCTCCTCGAGGCGCTTGCTCTCGTCTCGGGCCGGCCCTCGTTCCGGACGAACGATCTCTCCGAGACCAGGCAGCACCTCGCTGCCCGGACAGTCGTCTCGGTCCGGCTGAGGGACGAGGGCGGCGACCCACGGAACGTCACGACGCTCGGATTCGTCCACGCGAGCGGCGCGCGCGAGCAGTATCGGGACGGCAGGCGCGTGACCCGGCTGACCGCGGCCCGCAGCCTTCCGGCGGTGTTCCTGACGGCGCACGACCTGTCGCGCCTTTCGGGCCCCCCGGCGGAGCGCCGCCGGGCGCTGGACCGGGCCGCGCTCGCCCTGAAACCCGAACACGCACGCGCGTTGCTGGCGTACGAGCGAGCCCGCGCGGCCAAGACGCGCCTGCTCTCCCTCGGCGCGCGGTTCGACGCGGACGAGCTCGCCGTCTACGAAACCGCGCTTGCGGAGGCCGGCGGGCTCGTGGCGGTCACGCGCCGCGAGGCCCGCGCGAGCCTCGAGCGGGAAATCGCCCGCCACGCGGACGATCTCGGCACCCCGTTTCGCAACATCTCGCTCGAGCTCGTGAGCGACCTGCCGGCGAGCGGCGACGCGCGCGAGATGGGCCGCGCGCTCGAAGCCCTCCTGCGCAGCCGGAAGAGCGAAGAACGGCGTGCCCAGCGGTGCCTCGTCGGGCCGCATCGGGACGACCTCGTGCTCCGGGCCGACGGCGTGGCCGTGGCGAGCCGGGCGTCCTCGGGCGAGACGCGGACCTTCCTGCTCGCGTGGACGCTCGCCGAGATGTCCCTGCTCGCCGGCGGGGAAAAGCGGGCGCCGCTCCTGGGGTTCGACGACTTCGATTCCGAATGGGACCCGCGCGTTCTCGGCGCCTTTGCCGAGGCCCTGCCGGAAGAGGGACAAGTGTGTCTGACGTCGGCCCGGCCCGAGGCCGTGCGCGGCCTGCCGCTTCCCGCGGGGGCGATCTACCGGATGTCCGCGGGAAGGCTCGCGCGCGAGGGAATCCTGGGGGCCGGGCGGAGTCCCGAAAACCTCGCCGTGGCGGGAGGGCCGAGATGAGCGGGCGGCGCGACGGCCCGGCCCTGGCCGAGACGTTTCCCCCGCTCGGGCCCGCGCACGCGGGCGCCGAGGACTACGGGACGAGCTCGATCAAGCTCCTCAAGGGCCTCGAGGCCGTGCGCAAGCGCCCCGGGATGTACATCGGGAACACCGACGACATCTCCGGGCTTCATCACATGGTCACCGAGCTCGTCGACAACGCGATCGACGAGGCACAGGCCGGATACTGCGACACGATCTCCGTCGTCGTCCACGCGGACGACTCGGTCACCGTCGAGGACAACGGGCGCGGGATCCCCGTCGGGCCGCATCCCGTCCACGGGCGCGAGACGCTGGAGATCATCCTGACGGACCTCCACTCGGGCGGCAAGTTCGACGACAACGCGTACAAGGTGTCCGGGGGCCTCCACGGCGTGGGGCTTTCCGTCGTGAACGCGCTGGCGGGGTCGCTCGAGGTCGAGATCAAGAGGGACGGGAAGGTCTTCCAGCAGAGCTATGCCCGAGGCGTGCCGCTCGAGCCGATCCGCGAGGTGGGCAAGACCGCCAAGACGGGCACGAAGATCACGTACAAGGCGGACCCCGAGATCTTCTCGGTCACGAGCTACAACTTCGACGTGCTCTCGCAGCGCCTGAGGGAGCTCGCGTTCCTGAATTCCGGGGTCACGATCGACATCCTCGACGAGCGCGACCCGAAAGGCGAGAAGAAGCACCAGTTCCGGTACGACGGCGGCATCCGCTCGTTCGTCGAGCACCTCAACAAGAACAAGCAGCCGCTTCACGAGTCGGTCATCACGTTCTCCGACGTGAAAGACCCGAGCGGCAACGCCGCCGTCGACGCGAAGAAGGAGCGCCTGGACGTCGCGCTCCAGTGGAACGAGGGCTACACCGAGCAGATTTTCTGCTTCACGAACACGATCTCGAACAAGGACGGCGGCACCCACCTCGAGGGTCTGAAGACGGCGCTCACCCGCGCGATCCAGAAGTATGCCGAAGGGGCCGGCCTCACGAAGAACCTCAAGGACACGACGCTCTCGGGCGACGACTGCCGCGAAGGGCTCACGGCCGTCGTGTCGCTGAAGATCCGCGACCCGAAGTTCTCCGCACAGACGAAGGAAAAGCTCGTCTCTCAGGAAGCGAAGACCTGGACCCAGACGGTCACCTACGAGAAGCTTTCGAGCTTCTTCGAGGAGAACCCGAAGGTCGCGCGCCGCATCGTGGAAAAGATCGTGGACGCGGCCCGCGCGCGCGAAGCCGCCCGCAAGGCGCGCGAACTCGTGCGGAGGAAGGGCGCCCTAGACGGAGCGGGGCTGCCGGGAAAGCTCGCGGACTGCCAGGAAGGCGACCCCGCGCTCTCGGAGATCTTCATCGTGGAGGGCGACTCGGCGGGCGGCTCGGCGAAGCAGGGCCGCGACCGGCGCACACAGGCGATCCTTCCGCTCAAAGGCAAGATCCTGAACGTCGAGAAGGCGCGGTTCGACAAGATGCTGGCCTTCGCGGAGATCCGCTCGCTGATCCTCGCCCTGGGGGCGGGCATCGGGGAGGACTTCGACCCCGACAAGATCCGGTACCACAAGATCGTCCTCATGACGGACGCCGACGTGGACGGCTCGCACATCCGGACTCTCCTTCTGACGTTCTTCTTCCGGCAGATGAAGGCCGCGATCGAGAAGGGCTACCTCTACATCGCGCAGCCGCCGCTCTTCAGGGCCGTGGAGGGAAAGAAGGAGACCTTCCTGAAGGACGAGAAGGAATACGCCCGCTTCCTCCTCGCCCGCATCGGGGACGACCGCGCGCTCACCGCCGAGCCCTCGGAGCGCACGCTCTCGGGGAGCGCGCTCATGTCGCTCGTGACCGGCATGCAGGACTGGCGCGCGCTCGTCTCGCGGCTCGCGGTACGGGGCTTCCCGGAAGCGCTCGTGAGGACGCTCGTCAGGCAGAAGCTCACCGAGCCCGGGGCCCTGAAGGATCGGGCCCGCCTCGAGCGCGCCGCGTACGAGTTCGCGGCCGTCGTCGAGTCCTTCGCGATCGTGAAGGACGAGGAGCACGACGGTTTCGCGGTGCACGTGACACAGGCGGTGAACGGCGTCGCCAAGACAGGAATCGTGGACGCGGCCTTCCTCTCGGGATACGAGATGAAGCGCGCCGTCGACCTCGCGGCCGTCCTCGACGGGTTCCTCGACGGCCCGTACCGGCTGAGGACGAACGGGAACGGCGACGAGCGGGTCCTCGCGACGCTCGGCGAGGCCGTCGATGCCGTCCTCGAGAGCGCGAAGAAAGGCCTCGCGATCAACCGGTACAAGGGCCTCGGCGAGATGAACCCCGAGACGCTCTGGGAGACGACCATGAACCCGGCGACGCGCCGGCTCCTCCAGGTGCGCGTGGAAGACGCCGTCGAGGCCGACTCGATCTTCACGATCCTCATGGGCGACGCGGTCGAGCCGCGGCGGGAGTTCATCGAGACGAACGCGCTGAACGTGTCGAACCTCGACATCTGAGAAAGGTCGGTTGGTTTCTTGTTTCTTGGAATTCTTCTGATATTCGGGGCTGCGGATGCAGCCCCGATAGTAGAAAATCTTCTTCCCGAATGACCGATGTCAAGGGCGCGCTTCGCGCGCCGCGCAGCGGTCGAAGACCCTTGACATCGGCCATTCGGGAAATACCGCTCTTGGCAAGATCTCCTTCTTGTCTTCCTGAAGTGACCATCGAAAGCAGTCTTCAGTAATGACCGATACCCCCGAAAAGCCGCCGACCGTCGATCCCTCCGAGAAGATCCCCGTCTCGATCGAGGAGGAGATCCGGCGGAGCTATCTCGATTACGCGATGTCCGTCATCGTCGGGCGCGCGCTGCCCGACGTGCGGGACGGCCTCAAGCCTGTCCACCGCCGCGTGCTTTACGGCATGTGGGAGCAGGGCAACCGCCACAACCGGCCCTACAAGAAGTCGGCCCGACTCGTCGGCGACATCATGGGCAAGTACCACCCGCACGGCGACGCGGCGATCTACGACACGATCGTGCGGCTGGCCCAGGACTTCTCCATGTCGGAGCCGCTCGTGGACGGACAGGGCAACTTCGGCTCGGTCGACGGCGATTCGGCGGCGGCGATGCGCTACACCGAGATCCGGCTCACTCGCCTCGCCGAAGAGATGCTCGGCGACGACATCGACAAGGAGACCGTCGACTGGACGCTGACCTACGACGGCTCGCTCCAGGAGCCGACCGTCCTGCCCCTGAGGTTCCCGAACCTCCTCGTGAACGGCTCCGAGGGCATCGCGGTCGGCATGGCGACCAAGATCGCGCCGCACAACCTCGCCGAGGCCTGCGCGGCCGCGATCGTGCTCCTGGACGACCCCAAGGCCGAGCTCGCCCGGCTCGTCGAGGCAATGCCCGGCCCCGACTTCCCGACGGGCGGAATCATCCTCGGCCGGCAGGGCATCGTGGACGCCTACAGGACGGGCCGGGGGATCCTCCAGGTGCGCGGGCGCGCCGAGATCGAGAAGACGAGGAAGGGCGACCGCGAGTCGATCGTCGTCACGGAGCTCCCGTTCCAGGTCAACAAGGCACGCCTCATCGAGCAGATCGCGGGCCTCGTCAACGACAAGAGGATCGAAGGAATCTCGGCGATCCGCGACGAGTCCGACCGGCAGGGCATGCGGATGGTCGTGGACGTCAAGCGGGACGCCATGGCGCAGGTCGTCCTGAACCAGCTCCTCGCCCTGACCCCGCTGCAGTCCTCGTTCGGAATCAACGCTCTCGCGATCGTGGACGGGCAGCCGCGCGTTCTTCCGCTCAGGGACCTGCTCCGGCACTTCCTCGACCACCGCCGGCAGGTCGTCGTGCGCCGCACGCTCCACGACCTCCGGAAGGCCGAGGAGCGCGCGCACCTGCTCCTCGGCCTCGCGATCGCGCTCGCGAACCTGGACCAGGTCATCGCGATCATCCGCAGGAGCGCCGACCCCGAGGAAGCCAAGAGACGGCTCACGCAGGAGGTCTCGATCCAGGAGGCCGCGCTCGGGAAGTTCCTCGGAGGCCTCAGCCTCGACGCCTCCGCCTCGTCCCGGAGCGACGACGGCCCTCTGCGCCTCGATGCGACGCAGGCGCAGGCGATTCTCGACATGCGCCTCCAGCGCCTCACGGGCCTGGAGCGCGAGAAGATCGTCGCCGAGTTCCGGGAGGTCCTCGCCGCCATCGCGGATCTGAAGGACATCCTCGCCAGGAGCGAGCGCGTCTCGGCGATCATCCGGACGGAGCTCTCGGGAATCCGCGAGACGTACGGGCGCCCGCGGCGAACCGAGATCGTGGCCGAGGCGGGGGACATCGCCGCCGAGGACCTCATCGCCGAGGAAGAGGTCGTCCTCACGATCAGCCGGGGCGGCTATGCGAAGAGGACGCCGCTCTCCGTGTACCGCGCGCAGAAGCGCGGCGGCAAGGGCCGGATGGGAGCGCAAACGAAGGAAGAGGACGTCGTCGAGCACCTCTTCGTCGGCTCCACGCACGACTACCTCCTCGCGTTCACGAACAAGGGACGGGTGCACTGGGTGAAGCTCTACGACGTGCCTTCGGGCGGGCCCGCGACGCGCGGAAAGGCGCTCGTGAACCTCCTCGCGCTCGCGGAAGGGGAGCGCGTGGCCGCGATGGCGACGACGCGGACGTTCCCCGACGATCTGTACCTCCTCTTCGCCACGAAGCGCGGCCTCGTCAAGAAGACCGTGCTCTCGGCGTACGGAAACCCGCGCGAGAAGGGCATCATCGCGATCAAGCTCGAGGACGAAGACGAGCTGCTCTCGGCGCAGATCACGGACGGAAAACGGCAGGTCTTCCTCGGCACGCGCCTCGGCATGGGAATCAAGTTCTCCGAGAAGGACGTCAGACCCATGGGGCGCGACACGACGGGCGTCAAGGGGATCGAGCTCAAAGGGGACGACGTCGTCGTCGAGATGGATCTCGTCGAGGAGACGGGCACGCTCCTCGCGGTGACCGAGAAAGGTTTCGGCAAGAGGACGGACGTCGCCGAGTATCGTCACCAGGCCCGCGGCGGCTCGGGCGTCATCAACGTGCGGGTCACCGAGAAGAACGGCCCGGTCGTCGGGATCTCGTCCGTGACGGAGGGGGACCACCTTCTCGTCATCACGGAGCAAGGCATCCTCATCCGCCTCGCGGTCGCCGACGTGCGGGAGACGGGCCGCGCGGCGATGGGCGTCAAGCTCATCGACCTCGCCGAGGGGGACCGGGTCGTCGCGGTCGCGAAGCTGGCCGAACGGGACGAGGAGTCCGAGAACGGCGCCGGCCCGACGGCGCCCGTGCCCGCCGCCTGACGACCCGGGCGAGTACACTCGCGGACTTCCATGCGATTCTTCCTCGACACGGCCGACCCCGACGAGGCCCGCCGCGTGCGCGACTGGGGCTTTCTGGACGGCATCCTCCTCCGGCCGGAGTCCGCCGAGATGAGCGGACGCGACGCGCGACGCGTCCTCGCCGATCTCGCGCAGGTCGGGGACGGCCCGGTGATCGCGACCCTCGCCGCCGGGGACCCGAAGGCGATGTACAAGGAGGCCCGCGAGCTCCACAAGCACGGAAAGAACGTGGTCCTGCGCGTCCCGATGACGCGCGAGGGCCTGCGCGTCGTGCGCCTCCTCGGCGACGAGCAGATCGCCACGGACGTGGGGCTCGTCTTCACGGCCATGCAGGCCCTCCTCGCCGCGCGGGCGGGCAGCGCGTACGTCAGCCCTTCCGTCGGCGAGCTGGACGACGCGGGGCAGATCGGAATGGACGTCGTCGAGTCCACCGTCCGCGTCTTCGACAACTACGGCCTCGAGACGCAGATCTGCGTGCAGGGCATCCAGAATCCGATCCACGTCCTCGACGCGGCCGCCCTCGGGGCCGACGTCGCGACGCTGCCCTTCCCGGTTCTGGACCGCCTGTTCGAGCATCCGCTGACGGCGCGGGGCGTGGCGTCCCTGAGAAGTCCGCAGCCGGACGGCCCGAGGCGGATCCATTGATCTCTCGCGAGCGCGCCGTGGACCTCTCGCACCGGATGGTCGAGCGCCTCGGGAAGACGCCGGGCGTCGCGCTCGCCGCCGAGCGCGAGTACCTGAGGAACCACATCCTCCAGGCGATCCTGGCGTGGGACAGGGAGAACGAGCGCCTCTCGCGCGAGACGGAGAAGAAGCTCCTCGCGAGGTCCCGGCGCGTCGTCGAGGGGTCGCGCGAGTGGGACCTGCTCTTCGCCGAAGAGATGGAGCGGGCCTACGCCGCGCTGCTGTCCCGCGGGGAGTGAGCGCGGTCGGAAGCGGGTCGGTCTTGGTTGGCCCCTGAAGTTGCCGGCTTTGACCTTGGTCTAGGCCAAGGGCAACATCGCGGCATGGCGAGAAACGCGCCCGACTCCGCCGCGCCCGTACGCGTGCCGCTCTACCGGACGATCGCGGACGCCATCATCCGGGACATCCGCCGCGGCCGGTACGTCGAGGGCGAGCGCGTGCCCGCTTCGCGCGACCTCGCGCGCGCGCTCGAGGTGAACCGGGCGACGGTCCACCAGGCGCTGCAGCTTCTCAAGCGCGAGGGGTGGATCGAGACGAACAAGGGCGGGGGAACGCGCGTCGCGCGGCGGTCCAGCGCCGTGCCCGTGCTCGGCCCGGCGCCAGCGTGGGACCGCATCGCGTCGTCGCTCCTCACCCGCATTCTTTCCGAGCCTCCGGCCACGGAGCCGCTCTCGGTGCCGTACGACCTCTCGCGCCTCGCGCCGGACGAGCGGGACTTCCCGGCCGCCGCGTTCGCGTCGCTTCTCGCCGACGTGGCGCGCGATGGCTCGCTGCTGGCGTACGGCTCCCCGTTCGGCTACCGCCCGCTCCGCGAGACGCTCGCCGGGCGGCTCGGCAAGCGCGGCATCCCGGCCGACCCGGACGCGCTGCTCATCGTGAACGGGGCGCAGCAGGGGCTCGACCTCATCACACGCGCGCTCGTGGATCCGGGAGACCCGGTCGTCGTCGAGACGCCCTCGTACGCGGGAGCTCTTTCCCTCTTCCGGGCGCACCGGGCCCGGCTC
>DATGDV010000237.1:0-1608 GCA_035310685.1 Thermoanaerobaculia bacterium | reverse complement strand
TCAGCTCGCGCCGAACACGAAGGAGGAGCGCGACGTCAGGCACGTCTCGCGCAATCGTTCTGCATTCCAGGCAAGAAAGGGGTGCCCAGCGCCCCCTTCACCCCCCCAGCTTGCGATACTTGATCCGGTGCGGGCGGTCGGCCTCGGCGCCGAGCCTCTTGTGCCGGTCGGCCTCGTAGTCCTGATAGTTCCCTTCGTACCAGACGGCCTTGCTGTCGCCCTCGAACGCGAGCATGTGCGTCGCGACGCGGTCGAGGAACCAGCGGTCGTGGCTGATCACGACGGCGCACCCGCCGAACGCGAGGAGCGCCTCCTCGAGCGCGCGGAGCGTGTCGACGTCGAGGTCGTTCGTGGGCTCGTCGAGGAGGAGGAGGTTCCCGCCCTTCTTGAGCGTCCGCGCGAGGTGGAGGCGGTTCATCTCGCCGCCCGAGAGGTTCGCGACGAGCTTCTGCTGGTCGGCTCCCTTGAAGTTGTACATCGCGCAGAAGGCGCGGCTCGGCATCTCGCGCTTTCCGAGAAGGACGAGGTCCTGGCCGCCGGAGAGCTCGTCGTGGACGGTCTTCTTCGCGTCGGGCCTCTCGCGGTTCTGGTCCACGTAGCTCGGCACGACCGTCTCGCCGACCTGGAGCTTTCCGCCGTCGGGCTTCTCGAGCCCCATGATCATCTTGAAGAGCGTCGTCTTGCCCGCACCGTTCGGCCCGATGATCCCGACGATGCCGCCCTTCGGCAGGTCGAAGCTGAGGTCGTCGAAGAGGAGCTTGTCGCCGAAAGACTTCTTGACGCCCTCGGCCCGCACGACGACGTCTCCGAGGCGCGGGCCGGGCGGGATGTAGATCTCGTTCGTCTCGCCCCGGGCCTCTATGCCGCTCTCGGAGAGGAGCTGCTCGTACGCCTGCAGGCGGGCCTTGCTCTTGGCCTGCCGCGCGCGCGGGGCCATGCGCACCCACTCGAGCTCGCGCTTGAGCGAGCGCTGGCGGGCGCTCTCCGTCTTCTCCTCGATCTCGAGACGCGCTTCCTTCTGCTCGAGCCACGAGGAATAGTTGCCCTTCCAGGGGATGCCCGCGCCCCGGTCCAGCTCGAGAATCCAACCCGCGACGTTGTCGAGGAAGTACCGGTCGTGCGTGACGGCGACGACCGTGCCCGGGAACTCCTTCAGGAACTGCTCCAGCCACGCGACGGACTCGGCGTCGAGGTGGTTCGTGGGCTCGTCGAGGAGGAGCATGTCCGGACGCGAGAGGAGGAGGCGGCAGAGTGCGACGCGGCGCTTCTCGCCGCCCGAGATCTTCGTGACGTCGGCGTCCGGCGGCGGGCAGCGCAGCGCGTCCATCGCGGTCTCGAGCGTGCGGTCGAGCTCCCAGCCGTTCGCGGCCTCGATCGCGTCCTGCACCTTCCCGTACTCGGCCATGACCTTGTCCATCTCGGCGTCGGGGAGCGGCTCGCCCATCTTCTCGCCCAGCTCGTCGAAGCGCGCGAGGAGCTTCTTGGTCGGCGCGACGGCGGCCTCGACGTTCTCGAGGACCGTCTTCGACGGGTCCAGCCAGGGGTCCTGCGCGAGGAAGCCGACGCGCGTCCCCTCGGCCGGGAAGGCCTCTCCGTTGAACTCGCGGT
>DATGDV010000236.1:0-8865 GCA_035310685.1 Thermoanaerobaculia bacterium | reverse complement strand
GGCCAGAAAAAGAGGAGAAGAAGAAAGAAGATCTTGCCTGGAAAAGGAAGAGAGGGCGGTGGCGAAGCCATTGCCATCCGGCGGCGCGGCGTGTGAGGCTTGGCTGGAGGCGCCAGTCACGCGCGCTCTCGCACCTGCTTCGGCGCTGAATTCCCCCGCCTCGATGCGGCGCCGCTTTGCCGCGAGAATCTCATCCAGAACCGATTCGCCCATCCCCTCTTACCCCTTCCAAGAAATCTCCGATCTCCTCTCTCGTTCCCTCTTACCCATTCGAAGAAATCCGAATCCTCGGCCCCCTCACGAGGTTTCACCCCGCGAGATCCGGACGAGAGCGTCGAGAGCCGCCTCCGCCTTGCCCTCCTCGAGCGCGGCATCGGCGCGGGCCACGCCTTCGCGAAAGTCGGCCGCGACGCCCGCGACGACGAGCGCCGCCGAAGCGTTCATGAGGACGACGCTGCGTGTGTCGCGCCGGAATCCTCTGACGATGGCGCGCAGGATCTCCGCATTCGCCTCGGCATCTCCGCCCCGGAGTGCATCGGGGCTCCCTTCGTCGAGGCCGAAGTCGACGGCACCGAGCTGGAGGAGCTCGACGTCACTTCCGCGCACTTCCGCGGCGAACGTGCGCCCGAAGGGAAGGAGCTCGTCTCCTCCCGTTTCGTGCGAGAACACGAGCGCGTGCTCTGCGCCGAGCGCCGCGAGGGCGCCCGCGATCACCGGGACGCGCTCGGGACGATCGACGCCGACGATCTGCCGCGTGACGCCCGCCGGATTCGAGAGGGGACCGGCGAGGTTGAAGACGGTCCGCAGGCCGAGCTCCCGCCGCAGCGGGCCGACTTTCTTCATCACCGGGTGATAGAGCGGCGCGAAGAAGAACGTGACATTCGCGCGCGCCAGCGCCTCGGCGGCGAGGGCGGGCGACATCTCGATGTCGACCCCCAGCGCCGTGAGGACGTCGGCCGAGCCGCACGCGGAGGAGACGGCCCGGTTGCCATGCTTGGCGACCACGGCGCCCGCCCCCGCGGCAACGAACCCGGCCGCGGTCGAGACGTTGAACGTGCCGAGCCCGTCGCCCCCGGTTCCGCACACGTCGATCGCGCGGGCGGCCAGCGCGCGGTCCACCGGAGGCCGCGTCGCGCGCGCGCGGAGGACGTCCACGGCGCCTGCCACCGCCTCGACCGTTTCGCCCATGGCCGCGAGCGCGGAAAGAAGCCCTCCCGCGATCGCCGCGGGAATCTCCTCGTCGAGAAGAGCCGAGATCGCGCTCCGGGCGTCCTCGCGCGTCAAACGAGCCCCGCGCGCCACGGCGTGAAGCGCGCGATGGGCCGCCGTCGTCACGAGAGCCGCCCGGCGACGAAGTTCCCGAGGAGGCGCTCCCCCTGGGGCGTGAGAATCGACTCGGGGTGGAACTGCACGCCCACGAGAGGAAGCGTCCGGTGCCTCAGCCCCATCACGAGCCCGTCGGAGCTCGTCGCCGTGATCCGCAGCTCGGCGGGAACCGAATCCCTCTCGACCACGAGCGAGTGGTATCGCGTGGCCGTGAAGGGGTTCTCGAGGCCCTCGAAGAGCCCCCTGCCGTCGTGCGTGATCTCGGAAGTCTTGCCGTGCATGAGCACGGGCGCCCGGGAGATCGTCCCGCCGAAGACGGCGCCGAGGGCCTGGTGGCCGAGACACACGCCGAGAAGCGGGATCGTGCGGTTCCGGCGGAAGACCTCGCAGGAAATCCCGGCGTCTTCGGGCCGACCCGGCCCCGGCGAGACGACGAGCCGGTCGGGCTTCGCGGCCAGCACCTCGTCGACGGACAGAGCGTCGTTCCGGACCACGCGCACGTCCTCGTCGAGCGTCGAAAGGATCTGGACGAGGTTGTACGTGAACGAGTCGTAGTTGTCGATCACGAGGATCATCGGTACGTTCCCGCCCTCTCCACGGCGCGCATGAGGGCGCGCGCCTTGTTCTCGCACTCGGTGGCCTCGGCCTCCGGATCGGAGTCCGCGACGATCCCGGCGCCGGCCTGAACGTGCATCCTGCCGTTCGCCACGACCGCGGTGCGTATCGCGATCGCGACGTCGAGGTTGCCGGCGAAATCGAGATAGCCCACGGCGCCGCCGTAGGCGCCGCGCCTCACGGGCTCGAGGTCCTCGATGATCTCCATCGCGCGTATTTTCGGCGCCCCCGTCAGCGTCCCCGCGGGGAAGGTCGCCGTGAGCGCGTCCACCGCGCCCTTGCCGGGCGCGAGGTATCCCGTCACGCGCGAGGCGATGTGCATGACGTGGGAGTAGCGCTCGACGTGGAAGAAATCCTTCACCCGTACGCTGCCCGCTTTCGCGACGCGGCCGAGATCGTTCCGCCCGAGGTCCACGAGCATGACGTGCTCGGCGCGCTCCTTCGGATCGGCCAGGAGCTCTCTCTCGAAGGCGAGATCCTCCTCGCGCGTCGCGCCCCGCGGCCGCGTCCCGGCGAGCGGGATCGTCTCGGCGGTCGTCCCCCCGGGGGAGGCCGCGACGTGGACGAGGCGCTCTGGCGACGCTCCGAAGATGGCGCCGTGAGGCGTGCGCAGGTAGTACTGGTACGGCGACGGGCTGAGGGAGCGCAGGGCGCGATAGACGGCGAAGGAATCGCCCGCAAAGGGCGCGGACCACCGCCGCGACAGGACGACCTGGAAGACGTCGCCCGCACGGATGTGCTCCTTCGCCTTGTCGACGGCGGCGACGAAGGAAGGACGAGGAAGAGATTCTTCGAAAGAGGGACGGGCGGGCGACACCGGCGCAGCCGACGCGGGCACGGCCTTGGCCCGCGCCTCGAGCTCCCGCAGCCTTTCGAAGGCTCTTCTCTCCTCGTCGCCGCCCTCTCGCGCGTGCGTGACGAAGAGGAGACGGTGCCGCACGTGGTCGAAGGCGATGACCGCGTCGAAGATGCCGAACCACGCGTCCGGCAGCCCGATGGGATCGGGGTTCGCGTCGGGCAGCCGCTCGAGACGGCGCACCGCGTCGTAGCCCACATAGCCGACGGCCCCGCCCGTGAAGGGAGGCAGGTCGTCGTCGCCGCCTGCCGCCGTCCCGTCGCGAGGGAGAGCCCGGAGAGCGGCGAACGGGTCCCTCGCCCCCCCGGAGATCTCGCCCGATGGCGACGCGCCCAGGAACGACCATCGCGCCACCCGATCTCCGCCCTCCACGGACTCGAGGAGGAAACACGGCCCGCCTCCAGAGAGGAGTCCCCGCATCAACGCCACCGGAGTCGTGAGATCGGCCGGCTGCTCGACGACGACGAGGTGGTTCGGTGCCTTCACGGCTTCTCCCGTCGCGACGCGCCCCGGCGTTCGGCGAGCTTCGCCGCGACGTCGCCCGGCGCGACGCCGCGGGCCGTCAGCAGGACCGCGAGATGGTAGAGAAGGTCCGCCGCTTCGCCGGCGAGCGCCCCCGCGTCGCCGGACACCGAGGCGAGCGCCGTCTCGACGGCTTCCTCCCCCACCTTCTGGGCGATGCGCGACACGCCGGCTTCGAGGAGCTCGTTCGTGTACGAGCCGGGAACCGGCGTCTCCTTTCGCGCCTTGACGATCGCGAAGAGAGCCGTGAGATCGAGCTCGTCCGCGGACCCGGGCTCGGAGGCCGGTCCGAGCGTCTCGACACGGGAGAAGCACGAGACCGCGCCTGTGTGACAGGCCGGACCGGACGGGCGCACGTCGTAGAGGACCGCGTCCTCGTCGCAGTCCAGCGAGATCCCGACGACGTGCTGGACGTTTCCGGACGTCTCGCCCTTCTTCCAGAGCTCCTTGCGCGAGCGGCTGTAGAAGTGCGCGAGCCCGGTCTCGCGGGTCCTGGCGAGCGCCTCCGCGTTCGCCCAGGCGAGGGTGAGGACGTTGCCCGTCACCACGTCGCGCATCACGACCGGAACGAGCCCGTTCGCGTCGTAACGTGGCAGAAGCATGCGCGCGGGCGCCGGCGCGGGGCGGATCGCGAGCCCGGCCCGCCGCATGGCCTCTTTGACGGCCCCGATCGTGAAGACGCGGTCGTGAAAGAGCGAGGCTGCGAGGACGGCGTCGGCGCCCCCGATCACGACGGCCTTCGCGAAGTCGTCGAGCTGGCCCGCGCCGCCCGACGCCACGATCGGTACGTCGACGACGGCCCGCACGGCCCGGAGCATCTCGAGATCGAAGCCGGCCTGCGTGCCGTCCGCGTCCACGGACGTCAGGAGGATCTCGCCCGCGCCCGCGGCGGCGGCCGCGGCGGCCCACCCCGTGACGGACCGGTCTGTCAGGCGTCGTCCTCCGTGCGTCATCACGCGCATCACGGCGACTCCGTTCGCGTCGCGGACGCGTTTCCCGTCGATCGCGACGACGACGCATTGCGCCCCGAACTGCCCGCCGAGCCTCGTGATCAGGGAGGGGTCCTCGACCGCGGCGGTGTTCACGGTCACGCGGTCGGCTCCGGCGCGGAGAAGCGCGTCCGCGTCCTCCACCGACCGCACGCCGCCTCCTACGGTGAAGGGAATCGAGAGCACCTCGGCCACGCGGGAGGCGAGCTCCACGAGCGTCCCTCGTTTCTCGTGTGCGGCTGCGATGTCGAGGAAGGCCAGCTCGTCCGCCCCCTCGGCCTCGTAACGCGTGGCGGCCTCGACCGGATCGCCCGCGTCGCGGAGGCTTTCGAAGGAAACGCCCTTGACGACGCGGCCGGCCGCCACGTCGAGGCACGGGATGACGCGCACCGCGAGCGTCACGAGGGTCTTCCCTGGTCTCGTGCCGACCGGAGCCGGGCCACGGTCGTGGCGCCGGCGTGAAGCGTGCGGCCGAAAATGGCCCCGCGGGGACCGCCCGCGAGCGCGCGGTCCACGGGAGCGAGGTCCTCTTCGCCGCGCATGCCGCCCGACGCGAGGATCTCGCCGGGAAACACGGCACGCACCGCGGACAGAAGCTCGACGTTGGGACCCGTCATCGCCCCGTCGCGGGAGACGTCCGTGACGAGAACCGCCGAGACGCCGAGATCGGCGAGCGACCGGGCCACGGAAACGACATCTCCCCTCCCGGCGTCCTCGGTCCAGCCGCGCACAGTCGGCCGCCCGTCCTTGCAGTCGAGCGCGACGACGATGCGGGACGCGAGGGACGAAGACGAAGAGGAAGATCTTCTTAGAGGGTGCGTGAGGACCCCGCGCTCGAAAAGCGCAGGGCCGCGGGGAAGAGCGGTTGCCGCACTCACCCTTTCCAAGAAATCTTTATCCGAATATTCTCTGAGAAGGTGAACGAGGGCCGGGCGGTCGAGCAGCGCGAGGCTGCCGATAACCGCGCGTGCCCCTCTTCTCCGTTCCAAGAAATCTTCGACTGCCTGGACCGTGCGCATCCCTCCCCCGACCTGCACCGCGACCCCCGCAGCGTCCGAAACAGAAAGAATTTCTTCGATCTCTCTCTGGTTGCTTCCCGTCCCGAACGCCGCGTCGAGGTCCACGATGTGAATGCCGTCGGCGCCCTCGGCGGCAAATCGCGCCGCGGCCTGGGCGGGAGGCTCGTCGTAGAACGTCACGTCCTCGCGTTTGCCCTTCAGGAGCCGCACGACGCGGCCGCCCATGAGGTCGATCGCGGGCCAGAGGGCCAGCCGCGTGCCGCTCACGCCGCGTCCTCCTTCAGGAAATTCGTCAGGAGAATGCGGCCGTTCTCCGACGACTTCTCCGGATGGAACTGGCAGCCCCAGACGTTTCCGCGCTGCACGATGGCCGCGAACTCCCCTCCGTGGTCGCAGGCGGCGGCGACATCCGCGGCGTCGACGCCTTCCGGCCGGAACGAATGGACGAAGTAGACCCAGCTCCCGTCCGGCAGTCCTTCGACGAACCCGTCCGCGCGGCGCTTGAGGAGCTGGTTCCAGCCGACGTGGGGCGTACGGGCGCGTGCGGGAAACGGACACACGCGGCCCGCCACGAGCCCGAGGCCCTTGTGAACGCCGTGCTCCTCGCTTTCCTCGAACAGCAGCTGGAAGCCCAGGCACAGGCCGAGGAGGCGACCTCCGCGCTTGACCGCGGCGTGCACGGCTGCCTCGAGGCCCGTCTCGAGCAGCCGGCTCATCGCCGGCTGGAAGGCGGCGACGCCCGGCAGGACCAGCCGGCGGGCCGACGCCACGCGGTCGAGGTCGGCCGTGAACTCCACCTCGGCGCCGAGGCGGCGGAACGCCCGGATCACCGAGGCCGTGTTGCCGACGCCGTAGTCGACGAGCGTCACGGGCGTGCCGGGCGAGGCGGTCATGCCGTCAGCGTTCCTTTCGTCGACGGCACTTCCGTCCCGGTGATCGCCATGGCCTGGCGCAGCGCGCGCGCCGCCGACTTGAAGACCGCTTCGGCCGCGTGATGGCCGTTCTTCGCCCGGACGACGTCCACGTGGAGGTTGAACTTGCCGCGAAAAGCCGCCGATTTCCAGAACTCCTCGACGAGGGCGAACGGAAAGTCCTTCGTGACGAGAAGAAGCTCCTTGTCGACGGGGGACTCGAAGACGATGTAGGGGCGGCCCGAAAGGTCCACAACGGAGCGCGCGAGCGCCTCGTCGAGAGGTACGAGGCTCGTCCCGAACCGCTCGATCCCCGCCCGCGAGCCGAGCGCCTGGTCCAGCGCCTGGCCGAACGCGAGGCCGACGTCCTCGACGGTGTGATGCGCGTCGATGTGCACGTCGCCCGCCGCGCGCACGGTGAGATCGACGCGCGCGTGCTTCGCGATCGTCTCGAGCATGTGCGAGAGGAATCCCACCGGGGTCTCGACGTCGGCCCGCCCGGCCCCGTCGAGGGCCAGGGCGAGAGAAATGGACGTCTCCTTCGTCTTCCGTTCGACGGATCCGCTCCGGCTCATATCACCTCCAGGAACGCCTCGAGGAAGAGATCGTTCTCGGCCCGCGACCCGATCGAGACCCGCAGGCGCTCCGGCGCGGCCGACGTCATGTCGCGCACCAGGATTCCCCGGTCGAGCAGGCCGCGTCGCACGCGCGCGGCGTCTCCGTCCGGGGGGCGCACGAACAGGAAGTTCGATCGCGACGGCGCGACGACCGCACCGGCGGCGCGAAGCGCCGCGGCGACCCGCTCACGTTCGGCCACGATCCGTTTCACGTGCTCGCGCGAAATCTCGGGATGGGAGAGAACGGCGACCGCGAGCTCCTCGGCGGCCAGGTCGACGCTGAACGGCAGAATGGCCTTTTCGATCTCGAGGACGAGCTCGGGCACGGCGACCGCGTATCCGATCCGGAACCCCGCCGCGGCATAGGCCTTCGATAGCGTGCGGAAGACGACGAGATTCGCGCGCGGGCCGACGAGCGGCAGCACGTCGTCGCCGGCCTCCGCGAAATCCACGTACGCCTGATCGACGAGGACGACAGGGGCGGCTTCGAGGAGGCGCTCGAGGAACTGATGTCCGACGACGCCGCCGGTCGGGTTGTTCGGCGAGCACACGAGCGGCACGGCCCCGGGCTGCTCCGACGCCTCGAGGAACGCGGCCTCGGCCAGAGCGAAGTTCGGGCCTGTTCTCGGCACGTCCACCACGTCCGCGGCCGCGATCGCGGCGATCTGCCGGTAGAGCGAGAACGTGGGAGTCGGAAGCACGAGCGACCCTCCGCCGGCGAACACGGAGACGGCGGCGAGAATCACCTCTCCGGAGCCGTTCCCCGCGGCGATCTCCTCGGGCCGGCGGCCGATCGCGTCCGCGATGGCCCGCTTCACGCGCGGCGCCCCGAACTCCGGATAGCGGCCCCATCTTCTTGCGGCGAGCCGCGCGAGGACCTCGGCGCGGATCTCCTCGGGGACGTCGAAAGGCGACTCGTTGAAATCCAGCTTCGCGCGAAGAGGCGGCGCGTTCTCGGGAACGAGCCGATAAGCGTCGAGCGCACGGATCTCCCCGCGCACCGGCACGGTCCGGCCCGTCACGACGCCCTCCGATCGAGCGCGGCGGCGTGCGCCGCGAGGCCTTCGAATCGCGCGAGAACCACGGCGGGCGGCGCCAGCCGGCGCGCCGCATCGCCGGACACCTTCACGGACCGGCCCCGGCGCAGGAAGTCGCGCACGGAGAGGCCCGAGAAGCTGCGTGCGGCCCCCCCCGTCGGGAGCACGTGGTTCGGGCCGGCGACGTAGTCGCCCAGAGCGGTCGGCGTCGACGCGCCGATGAAGAGCGCGCCGGCAGTCGGGAGAAGCTCCCTGCTGAATCTCTCCGCGGATTTTCCCATCAACTGGACGTGCTCGGCGGCAATCTGCGCAGCGGCGGAAACGGCGAGAGAGATTTCTTTGAAAGTGAAGATTCGGCCGCGCCGGAGCAGCGAGGCGCGGGCCGTGATTGCGTTCCCCTTCGAAGAAACCGAATCGAGGGATTCCCATTGCCGCGACACATTGGCCCGCACTTCGGCGCCGAAAGTCTCCGAATCCGTGAAGAGCAAACACACGGCATCCGGATCGTGCTCGGCCTGCGCGAGGAGATCCGCGGCGACGAGCGGCGCATCCGCGTCTCCCGACGCGACGATGAGGACCTCCGAAGGCCCGGCGGGCATGTCCACGGACACGAGGCTCGACACGAGGTGCTTGGCCGCCGCGACGAAGCGGTTGCCCGGGCCCACGATCTTTGCGACGCGAGAGACCGAGACGAGTCCCGCGATTCCGTGGGCGCCGCCCGCGAGAAGCACTTCCTCGACCCCCAGCTCGCGCGCCGCCCAGCGCAGCTCGGGGCTGGACGTCCACGCGCGCGGAGGCGTTGCGACGACGATGCGCGGCACGCCCGCGACGCGCGCGGGCACGACGCCCATCAGGAGCGACGACGGATAGAAGGCACGACCTCCCGGCACGTAGACTCCGACGGAGTCGAGCGGCACGGATCTCTCGGTGAACGAGACGCCGAGGGAGTCTTCAAACGCGAAGCCCGTGGATT
>DATGDV010000235.1:0-2238 GCA_035310685.1 Thermoanaerobaculia bacterium | reverse complement strand
CGCCATCCGGCGGGGGCACGCGCGGGCGTTTCGGGACGTCTCCGGAGCCGCTCACGTCGTCGAGCACGTCGTGCACGAGCCGGGTGCCCACGAAGCGGCCGCGCGCGAGGCAGGGCTCACGTTCGACGCCGCGGGCTCGCTCGGCGTCGGCGTGGAAGTGAGACCCTTCTACGAGCGCGCGAAGAAGCTGGATCGGTACGCGGCGGACGTGGGCCTGCCGCTGCTCCTCGTGCTGCGTTTCCTGAAATGAGGCTCCGCCTCGAGGCGGCAAACGCGACGCGCGACGTCGCCGGGGGACGTCTTTTCACAGCGGCCGGAAAGGCCGACTGCACGCTCGACCTCGGAGGGGCTTCGCTCCTCCCCGGGCTCGTGAACGCGCACGATCATCTCCACCGCAATCACCTTCCACGCCTCGGCGAGCCGCCCTACGCGAGTGCCGCCGCCTGGGGCGCCGACCTCCATGCGCGCTTCGCCGCAGACCTCGAGCGGCGGAACCTCCTGCCGCGCCGCGCCGCCCTCCTCTTCGGCGCGCTCAAGAACATTCTCGGCGGCGCAACCTCCGTCGTCCACCACGATCCGTGGGAAGAGGAGTTCGAGCGAGGCTTTCCCGTGCGCGTCGCCCCTCTTCCGGCGGCGGACGCGCTGCGCCGCGTGACGGCCGCCCCTCCGGCGGGGCCCTGGGCCCTCCACCTCGCGGAAGGCACCGACGCGGCGTCCGCCGGAGAGATCGACGAGGCGGCGACGCGCGGCCTTCTCTCTCCCCGGCTCCTCGCGGTCCATCTCGTGGGTGCGGACCCGCAGGGGGTCGCCCGGCTCGCCGCGTCCGGCTGCGCCGCCGTGTGGTGTCCGACCTCGAACGGATTCCTCTACGGGGCGACGGCCCCGCGGGCTCTTTTCGACTCCGGACTCGACGTGCTCCTCGGGACCGACGCGCTCGTGAGCGGCGAGGGGACGCTGCTGCACGAGCTCAAGGCCGCGCGCGCCCTCGGCTTCCTGACGGACTCGCGGCTCCTGGACGCGGTCGGCGCCACGGCGAGCCGGCGGCTTTCCCTCCCGGCGCCGTCGCTGGAGCCGGGCGCGCGCGCGGACGTCGTCGCGCTCGGCGCGCCGGTCCTCGAGGCCGCCCCGCGTGATGTGCTGCTCGTTCTCGTGGGCGGGCAGCCGGTCCTCGCCGACGAGAAGCATGCCGGGGTCTTCGACGCCGCGGGCGTTCCCGCGGAGGCCCTCACCGTGGGCGGCGTTCCGAAGCACGTGGCCTCTCCGCTCGCCACCGTCGCGCAGACGGCGTTCCGGCTCGTGCCGGACCTCCGCCGTATCATCGCGTGACATGGCCGACGCGCCCCTTCTCGTCCTCCATGAAGGAGAGTTTCACCACCAGGAGTCCTTCGGCCCCGCCACCGTGAATCGCGGCGCCGTCCTTCTCGAGTGCACGTGGGACGGCGGCGTCTTCGAATCGGGAGTCATGCTGGGCGGCCTCTTCAGATCCGGCACGTTCGCCGGCGGCGTGTTCTGGGGCGGCGTGTGGCTGGGCGGCACATGGAAGGCTGGCGACTGGGAGCACGGCTTCGGCCCCGACGGCCAGTACCACCCCCGCACCGTGCATCCTTGAGAGTCGTAATCGCGGCGGCGTACCGGTATCCGGACCTGGCGCGCCTGTGGTACCGGTGCGTGGCCCGCGATCTTCTCCCCGCCCTCCGAGGCACCGGGGCGGACGTGGAGGTCCTTCTCTTCCGCGACGCGACGCCCGAAGGTTTCGAGCCGAGGCTCTTCCCCGGCGCGACGCTCGTCGCTCCCTCGTTTGGATCGCTCGACGCCGTCGAGTTTCACGAGGCGGCGCTCGAGCGGCCGGCCGACGTTCTCTTTCTGCTCGATGCGGGACTCTTCGTGCTCGACGGCGAGTGGGCCGCGTCGCTCCTCGGACACTTCGAGGATCCGACGGTTGCGGCGGTCTCGCCGCTCGGCCGAGCCTCTCCGGCCGGCGGATTCGCGCTCCTCGCGCGGCGGGACGCCTACCGAACCCTGAAGGCTCCGGTCCTCGCGCCGTCATTCGAGGCTCTCGAGCGATGGCCGCACGCCATCTATCGCCCGCCGGGAGAGCGTGCCGCCATGGCCCTGCGCGCGCGCGGCAAGAGGATCGTCGACGTGCCTCCCGCCGGCGTGGAGTCTCGCTTCGCGGATTTCAGCGGCGCCGTGGCGATCCGGATCGCGCGCGAGCTTTGCGGCGACGCCCTCGGCTCC
>DATGDV010000234.1:0-8668 GCA_035310685.1 Thermoanaerobaculia bacterium | reverse complement strand
ACTACAACGAGACGAATGCGCCCACCACGCTGAACAAGCAGGCGTGGACCTCGATGAACTTCTGGCAGAACTACCCGAAGTTCATGGTCTCGCTCCTGAAGGCGGCGTACGGCAAGAACGCGACGAAGGAGAACGACTTCGGGTACGAATGGCTGCCGAAAGTGGACGGCAACTACTCGTGGATGTACATCTACGACGACATGTACCGGGGCTCGTCGATGCGGGCGGGCGGCAAGGAGCCGGGTCCCGAAGGATTCATCACGTTCGGCATGAACCCGGTCGGCATCGGACCGAACAGCACGAAGATCATCAACGCGCTCTCGAAGCTGAAGTGGATGGTCGTCGTCGAGAACTACGAGATCGAGACCGCGACGTTCTGGAAAGCCCCGAAGGAGTACGGCGGTCCTGACTCGTCCAAGATCCAGACCGAGGTCTTCCAGCTTCCCGCATCGGGGTTCGCCGAAAAGGACGGCACCTTCACGAACTCCGCCCGCTGGATGCAGTGGAAATGGAAGGCGATCGACCCTCCGGGAAACTCGAAGACCGACCAGGAAATCCTCGCGCGGATCTTCCTCGCGGTCCGGGACCTGTACAGGAAGGAGGGCGGCCCGGGGGCCGATGCGGTCCTCAACGTCACGTGGAACTACACGAATCCGGTCGCGCCTGACCTCGGCGAGGTTCTGAAGGAGATCAACGGCAAGGCGATCAGCGACATCCCGGACCCGAAGGACAAGACGAAGATGATCCGCACGGCGGGCCAGCAGCTCGAGAACTTCGGGCAGCTGCAGGACGACGGCTCGACGCTGTGCGGCAACTGGCTGCACCTCGGCGTCTACACGGAGGCGGGAAACAACGCCCAGCGGCGCTCGAACGCCGATCCGACAGGCCTCGGGATGTTCCCGAACTGGGGCTTCTCCTGGCCGGCGAACCGCCGGATCATGTACAACCGCGCGTCCGCCGACGCGGAAGGGAAGCCGTGGGACCCGACGCGCGCGGGCATCGTCTGGAACGGCGAGAAATGGGTGGGCGACGTCCCCGATATCAAGCCCGACAGCAAGCCGGGTGAGTTCGGCGCGTTCATCATGAACCCGGAGGGCGTGGGGCGACTGTACGCACCGGCGCTCAACGACGGGCCTTTCCCGGAGCATTACGAGGCCGTTGAAGCAGCGACCGACAATATCCTCCATCCCAAGGTCACGTCGAACCCGGCGACGAAGAAGTTCGCTTCCGACAAGGACCTCTACGGCAAGAAGGAAGACTTCCCGGTCGTCTGCACGACGTACCGGCTCACCGAGCACTACCACTACTGGACGAAGCACACGGAAGTTCTCAATCAGCTCCAGCCCGGCTTCTTCGTCGAGATCCCGGTCGGCCTCGCCGAGCAGAAGGGCATCGCGAACGGCTCGAGGGTGAAGGTCACGTCGGCGCGAGGCTCCATCGAAGGGGTGGCGATGGTCACGAAGAGGCTGTTCCCCCTGAAGATCAACGGGAAGGAGCTGTGGCAGATCGGCTTCCCGCTCCACTGGGGGTACGCGGCCGGGGACACGGGACATACCGGTCCGCTCGCGAACTTCATGACGCCGTCGGCCATGGACCCGAACACGTGGACTCCCGAATTCAAGACCTTCCTCGTGAAGCTCGAGAAGGCGTGAGGGGAGGACGAACGTGAGCGCACAAACCCTCGAGATCCGCCGCTCCTCCGCCTCGCTCTGGGGAGGCGCCACGGGGATGCGTTCCATTCCGGCCGTCTCCAAGTACATCGACACCTCGACCTGCATCGGTTGCAAGGCCTGCGAAGTGGCGTGCCAGGAATGGAACGACCTCGGGCCCGTGGCGACGAAACAGGTCGGCTCCTACCAGACGCTTCCGACGCTCGACGCCGGATTCTGGAACCTGATCCGTTTCGACGAGCGCGAGGTGGACGGCGGCCTCAAGTGGCTCATGCGCAAGGACCAGTGCATGCACTGCGCCGAGCCGGGCTGCCTCGAAGCGTGTCCCGCGCCGGCCGCGATCGTCCAGTACGCCAACGGCATCGTGGACGTGAACCCGGACAACTGCATCGGCTGCGGCTACTGCGAGACGGGTTGCCCGTTCGACGTGCCGCGCTTCTCGGCGAAGACCGGGAAGATGGCCAAGTGCACGCTCTGCGTCGACCGCGTGTCCGTCGGCCTCGAGCCGGCGTGCATCAAGGCCTGCCCGACCGGTTGCCTGCACTTCGGGTCCAAGGACGACATGGTGGCGCTCGGGAACGCGCGCGTCGCCCAGCTCAAGGCCAGCGGCTTCCCGCAGGCAGCCCTCTACGACCCGCGCGGGGTCGGAGGCACCGGCGTCGTGACGGTGCTCGGGTTCGGGGATCATCCGGAATGGTACGGACTTTCCGCGAGCCCGCGTGTGCCGCTGGGAGTCAAGTTCTGGAAGAACATCGTCCGGCCGATCGGCTTCATCGCCATCGTGGGCGCGGTCTTCGCGGCTTTCGGCCACTACTTCAATTTCGGCAAGAAAGAGGTCCGGGGGGCCGCCGACTCCGAGACCAACCTGCCGTCCGCCTGAGGAAGGGAGACCGCATGAGCGCCACTCCGACTCCGCTGCGTGACCGCGCGATGGACGCCGCCGTCATCGCGGGCCGGGATCGCGAGAACATCCTCGTCGGAAACGAGATCATCCGCCACCGCCTCTCCTCGCGGCTCATCCACTGGTCCGTCGCCATAACCTTCTTCGTCTCCCTCTTCACCGGGCTTCCGATCTGGACGCCGATCTTCGCGTGGATGGCGACGCTTTTCGGAGGCCTCCACGTGTGCCGCTGGCTGCATCCCTGGGCGGGCGTTGCCTTCATGCTCGCCGTGGCGGCCATGTTCTTCGCCTGGATGGGCGAGATGATCATGTCGCCCGACGAGAAATCGTGGATCGGTCCGAAGCTTTTCGAGTACCTGCGCTACCAGAGCGACGACTCGGAAGTCGGCAAGTACAACGGCGGACAGAAGATCTTTTTCTACACCTCGGCGCTCGGAGCGGTCGGCCTTCTCGTCACCGGGATCGTGATGTGGTTCCCGCTGACGTTTCCCCAGATCCTGCGCGAACTGATGATCCTCCTCCACGACGTCACGTTCGTCCTCTTCACCGTCTCGATCGTCTTCCACATCTATCTCGGCACGGCCGCCGAGCCGGGGACGTTCGGCTCGATGACGCGAGGCACCGTGACCCGGGCCTGGGCGCGTCTCCACCATCCGAAGTGGTACAAGGACGTGATGGGCGAGAGGTAACCTCCGGGGATCTAAGATCCCTCGATGTCTCCGAGCTCTTCCATCGGTGATTCCTTCGAAAAGAAGGCTGCGCGCGCCGAGGCTCTCTCGGAATCGGCGCCGGCGGTCCAGGAGCCCTTGCTTTTCGCGGCGAAGCTCTTCCGCCTGCAGGGACGCCTCGCGGCGGCCATCTCGGCGCGGCACGCCGACGCCCCGTTCTCGGGTGAGGCGGCCGACCTGCCACGCATCGTCGATCTCCTTCCCCCTCTGCTTGCTTTCGCAGCGGCCGACGGGCCGGCGGAGCTCGCGGAGGCCGCGGAAGCGCGCGCCAAGGACGACGCGGCGACCGCCACGACGCGGCTTCGCGTCTACTGGGAAGGGGGTCGCGACGCCCTGGAAGACTATCTCTCGCGGGCTTTCCTCCGCCCGTTCGCCGAGGTTCTCGCGCGCGCGGGCATCGCGGCCCGGCGGCCACGGCACGAAGGCCACTGCCCGGCCTGCGGCGCTTCGCCCATCGTCTCCTTCCGGAAGGAGCTGCCCGAATCCAACGGCGCCGCGCGCTTCCTCGTCTGCGGGCTCTGCGGAACCGAGTGGGCGTTCAACCGGATCCGCTGCCCTTCGTGCCAGGAAGAGGATCCCGCGAAGCTGCCGGGCTTCCAGAGCGACGTGCACAAGAACGTTCGCATCGAGGCGTGCGAGACGTGCCGCCGATACGTCAAGTCGATCGACCTCACGCTCGACGCCCGGCCGCTCCCCGAGGTGGACGACCTCGTCTCACTGGCGATGGACCTGTGGGCGATCGAGGAGGGCTGGACGCGCCTCGAGCCGGGCTGGGCCGGGATTTAGCCGAGCTGCATGAGCTCCGGCTCCGGCGCGGCGTCCGAGCGCGCCAGCGCGCTCCAGGCGGCGCCCATCTCCTCCGCGCTCCAGCCGAGGAACAGGCCGTCGCCGCGAAAATGAACCGCGCCGTCCGACGCTTCGAGGCGGACGATCGTGCCCGTGCCCTCGTCCGCCGTCACCACGACGCGCCAGGCCGAGCGCGTCAGGGACGCGCCGCGCTCCCGGACGGGCACGCGCTCGACAAGGGACGTTGGATTCGTGAGAGGCGCCCCGGCGCTCATCGCGAGGTCCCGGGGTCGTGCGCCGGCGGCACGCTTCCCTCGGCCTCGCCCACGAACGGCACGAACCGCACGGGCAGGACGCTTTTCTCCGAGTACCCTCCGCCCTGCCTCTTGATCACCTTCAGCTCCTGGTAGAACGCGCCGACCGGGATGATCATCCGCCCTTCCGGGGCGAGCTGCTCGAGGAGCGGAGGGGGGACCCGCTCTGGAGCCGCGGTGACGAGAATCGCGTCGAACGGGGCTTCCTCGGGCCATCCGCGGTAGCCGTCGGCCGCCCTCAGCTCGACGTTCCTGACTCCCAGCTTCTCGAGGTGCTCCTTCGCCTGGCGAAACAGCTCCGGGCGGATCTCGATCGAGAAGACTTTCGAGGCCAGGGCCGCGAGGATCGCCGTCGAGTATCCCGAGCCCGTCCCGATCTCGAGGACCTTCTCCTTGCCGGTCAGCCGGAGCTGCTCGGCCATGAAGGCCACGACGTAGGGCTGCGAGATCGTCTGGCCGCTTCCGATGGGCAAAGGCCGGTCGTCGTAGGCGGACGCCTCGTCGGCGGGCGGGACGAAGAGGTGGCGGGGCACGGTGCGCATCGCCTCGAGGACGCGCGGATCCCGGATCCCGCGCGCCGCGATCTGGTGCTCGACCATGTCGTTTCGCTTCTTCTGCATGGGATCGGCCGGACCCTGGCAGCCTCCTGGGAACAGGACGCCCATCGCCGCGAGCGCCGCGGCCGCCGCCGCCCCCCGTGGATGGCGCTCCTGCACGAACCTCATTCTATCGTGCGATCTCCTGCGGAGCCGGGTTCGCCTCTCGCAGGCGACGCTCCAGCGGATTCTCGAGCACGAGCTTCATGGCGCCGAACCGGATCTCCGCGTCGAACGAGGAGAGGAACGACGCCCCCAGGATGCCGTCCTCGATCCCCTCGGACTCCTCCCTCACGACGATGTCCTTGAAACGGACCATGTAGGGCGGGACTCCCACGGTGACGTTCGAAACCTTGGTCCAGGACACATGTGATTGCCCGATTCCCTCGAGCCTGATCGGGTACGAGACGTCCGGGAAGAGGCTCGACTTCCTCAGCCCGACACGCGTGATCATCGACGGCTCCGACCCGGTATCGAGGAGGAAGAGCGACCACGGCAGGCCGTTGAGCGAGACGCGCACCATCGGCTTCATTCGCCGGAAGAAGAGATTCTGGTCCCTGGAGCCGCGCAGAATGTGCCGGTCGAGGCGTCGCGCGTGGAGGAGGCGGTCGGCGAACTCGATCCTCCAGTCGAACTCCTTCATGAGATGGGCGCCGAGGACTCCGTTCAGGCGGACGAGCCCCGACGACGTCGTCTCGAACGTGAGCGAGCCGTCGGCCAGGACGCCGACGGGAACGTCCGTCAGCGTGAGGGTGCCGACACGCACGGAGTCGATCCAGCCGAGACGCATCGGGAGGTCCGTGTCGTGGAGGCCCTTCGCCACCGCGCTCGCCCCCGGGACGAACGTCACCCCCTGGCGAGCCGCCGCGCTTTCCGTCAGCAAGGACAACGAGGCGCCCGAATCGAGGACCATCTCCTCTGCGGGACGTCCGTTCACGCGCACGGCGACGCGCAGGAGATTCGGCTTGCCGAACTCGACCGGGAGCGAGACGCGCTCTTCCGCCGCCCCGCCGCCGTAGAGGACGCGCGAGCCCTGCGACTCGAGGAACACGATCCAGCCCTCCGGCACCTGCTTGCCCTCGCGCTGCGCGAGGCGACCCCAGCGGCTCGCGACGGGAAAGTTCCCTTCCCAGTACGCAGCCTGCGACAGGAGCCACGCGATGTCCGCGCGGTCGGAGGCGCGTCCGGTGCCGGCCAGCGCGCGCTCGAGCCGCGGCCCGGCGCCGCGGAAGTCTCCGCGCTCGAGCAGCACCTGGCCGGAGAGGCGATCGAGCCGCACCGCGTCGAGACTGCGGCCGCCCGGTCCGGCGAGAAACTCGGAAACCTCGGGGATGTACCCGCGTTGGAGCTGCTCTTCGGCGTTGTAGGAGGTCACGAGCCCGATCGGCAGCAGCTTTTCGAGCCGGTGAGGCAGGATCGTGATCTGGCGCGAGAACGTGCAGGCCGCGACGGCGAGAACCACCACCGCGACGACGGTGCCGCCACGAAGATTCACGCCGACGACGCCACCCGCGCGATGAGCACCGTCTGGTCGTCGTACTGCGCGACGCCGGTCGTGAAATCGCTCACCGCGCCGAAGATGCGACGGGAAAGCTCGGCGGGAGGCTGTGCGCGTCCCTCGACGGCGAGCGCGGTGAGACGCTCCATGCCGAACTCCTCGTCTCCGCCGTTCAGCGCCTCGGTGATTCCGTCGGAGTAGAGGAGAAGCGTGTCGCCGTGCGCGACCTGGATCACGGCCTGCGTGTGCGTGGCGTCCGGCATCATTCCGACGGGGACCCCGCTGCTCGGCAGCAGCGTCACGCCGTCCGGCGACACCCAGAGCCCCGGGTTGTGGCCCGCGTTTACGTACGTGAGCGTCAGGGCCGCGGGATCGTAGACGGCGATGAACAAGGTCGCGAACTTGCGCGTCGAGGAGAAGCCCACGAGATGGCGATTCACGCGCGCCACGAGAGCGGGCAGGTCGGAAGCGTGGTTCGGCACGAGAAGGTGGAGGCAGGCATGGACCGTGGACACGAGGAGCGCCGCGGGCACGCCCTTGCCCGAGACGTCGGCGACGCAGAGCGCCGTGCGGCCGTCCGCGAGCGGGTAGACGTCGAAGTAGTCGCCTCCGACCTGCTTCGTCGGCCGGTTCCCGCCGGCCACGAGGAGCCCGCGCGCCTCCGGAAGGGTCTCGGGGAGAATCGTCTTCTGGATCGAGGCGGCGAGCTCGATCTCCCTCTCCATCTTCTCTTTCTCGACCGCCTCGCGATGCAGGCGCGCGTTCTCGAGCGCGATCGCGGCCTGATTCGCGAAGAGAGACGCCACGCGCTCGTCGGCTTCCGTGAAGTCGTCGATCGAGCCCGCGCGATTCTCCTTATCCGCCACGACGAGCACGCCGAGCCAGCGGTCCTCGGCGAGGATCGGCACCGCGAGGAGCTTCTCGGCCGGGGCGTTCATGAGAAGTCCGACCCGCTCGGCGATCGTGTTGCAGCGGAGCACCGTCGCGGGCAGCAGCCGCGCGGCCACGCCGTCGAGGAGCGGCTCGCCGAGATGACGCACGGTGACCGGGCCATCTCCCGTGCGGTCGCACACGATGAGCGTCCCCGTTCGCGCGTTGAGGAGCGAGATCGACTTGAAGAGGATGTCCTCGGCCAGCGACTCGAAGTCCAGGGTGCCCGCGATGGAGAGCCCGACGTCATAGAGGCTCTGCAGCTCCCAGACCCTGTACTTCAGCTCGAAGTCCGCCTTCTGCACCTTGTCGGCCATCCGAACCGAATCGAGGAGTCGCGCCGCGTGCGCCGTGACCGACGCGAAGCCCAGAGGCTCGGCGGGAGGCTTCTCGAGCACGAGCGTCGCGAGCGTCTCGTCCCGCGCCGTGAGCGGGATCGTGACCGCGCCGGCCGTTCCGCCGTCCCGGCCTTCGGAGCCTGGCAGCCGCTGGGGATCCAAGAGGACGCCCCGCTCCGCGCGAGCCGCCACGAGGAGCGCGGCGAGGATCCGGTCGAAGAGGCGCTCCCGATCGGAGAACGGGTCGAGCTCGGCGAGCTTCTGGTGCGCCGCGAGGATCGCGGAGCTCGGGTCCGCCGCGACGGCGGAAGACCCCGGGCTCGCCGCGCTACTCGGTCTCGCCCCGGAGCCAGGCGAGGGCGGGCTCGGGAGCGGGGAAGATGCGCGCATATTGGGCCAGCCCCATGATCTGGAACGTTTTCTCGATCGTGGGCGTCAGCCGGCAGAAGGCCAGCCTGCCCCCCTGATCGAGCAGCTTCTCCAGAATCTCGATGAGAATGGAGATGCCGATCGAATTGACGATCTTCGTCTTCTCGAGGTCGAGGAGCAACCGGTTAACACCCGACCCCAGGAGGGTGTAGGCCTGCTTGGCGATCTCCTCGCCGCCGGTGTTGTTGATGTAGCCGTCCGTACGGAGAACGGCGACGTTGACGTCCGGCCGGTCCACGACGACTTTCAGGGTCTCGCTCATTCGGTCCTTTATACCTTATCGATACTTGCGCATGACGATGCGGGTGCCATGCTCGCCGCTCTCGATCCGGACGTCGTCCATCAGGCTCTCGATGATCTTGATGCCCCAGCCGCGTTTTCGCCCGGACCTCAGCGCGGTGGCGATCTCGGGCACCTTGACTCGCGTCGGATCGAACCCGTGGCCTGCATCCGTGACGTCGACTTCGAGGTACGCGCC
>DATGDV010000233.1:0-2990 GCA_035310685.1 Thermoanaerobaculia bacterium | reverse complement strand
GCTCGCCCGGGAGATGCTCGCGAAGGACCCGGCGCTGAAAGCGGAATGGGAGGAGAGGCTGAAGGATCCGGCGTTCGCCGCCGACGCGCGGGCGCGCCACCGTTTCTTCTATCGCCGCACGCCCTGGTTCGACGAGACCGTCGGACTCGTGCCCGTCTACCGGCTGGACGCGCCGCTCAGCGTCTCCACGCCGTCCGCCGGCGTGCGGGCTTCGGGCGCCGGACGAGAATGAGGCGGGCGGGCCGGCCCGCGCGCTCACACGAGGCGCACAGGCGCGCGTGCCCGAAGGGCGTGCGCCGCGTCCACTCGGCCGTGCACCCCGGACACCGATAGGCGTAGCGCGCGTTCGCCTCGCGCACGCGGCGCAAGCGCTCCGTCTCCGGAGCGGCCTTGCGCACGACGCCGAGCTTTCGCGCCACCGACCAGAAACGCGGCGAGTGGCCTTCCGCGACGCCCCAGCGCGCGAAACAGATCGCGTGCGCGGTCTCGTGCAACAGCGTCTGGAGGCGGTCCTCGGCGGACATGTGACTCGACACGCGGATCACGTGCGGCGGTCCGTACGTGATGACGCCGCCGGTCGCGCGGCGGGTCGAGAGCACGACGCGCGCCCGCGGGAGCTTCCACTCCCCGGCGAGCCCGTCGTACCGGGCCTGGAGCGCCGCCTGCTCCGCGCCGAGCTCGGCGGAAGACGGCGACTCCTCGACGAAGAGGTCGAGCTGCCTGAGGCGTGATGAGACCGCGCTCATGAAGACACCTCCACGTTCACGCTCCCCAGACCGCGTCGCGGTACGGGGCGAGCGGCTTCTTCAGGACGAGGGCCACGGCGACGGCTCCCAGAGCCGCTGCCAGAAGCTCGAGCACGGGGACGGGACGCCCGTGAAAGGCGACCGGAAGGGCTCCCTTCACGAGCCAGATCACCGCGAGCGCGGCGCCGCCCGGCCACGTGGCGCCCGTCCCGAGCGCGAGCCAGGCGAGGCCGAGCCCGAGAGCGAAAGCGACGAGATAGGCGTGCGTGATCGCGAGGAGAGGCGGAGCCGCGAACCGCGGGGCCAGCCACAGGCGCAGCCCCGCGATCGGAACCGCGCCGACCGCGGCGACAACCGGCGCGGCCATTCCGGGCGGCAGCTTCTTTCGGAGCCAGCCGTAGAAGGAGCCCCGGACGACGCGCTCGAAGAGGAACGCGCCGAGGATCGCGGCCGGCGCGAACCACAGGAGGCGGTGGAGATCCACGTCGCCCGAGAACGAGAGGTAGTGCAGGAATCGGGCAACCGGGAGGTGAGAGAGAGACACGGCGGCAAGGACCGCGGCCGCCCCGGCCGCGTGAGTCGCGTCGACTCCCGGCTTCACGGAGAAATGGTAGCAGGAACTAAACTCGATTCCACCATGAACGAAGCATCTCCTCTGCGCGTCGCGTTCATCGGACTCGGCACGATGGGCCAGGGCATGGCCCGGAACATCGCGAAGGCGGGCTTTCCGCTCGCCGTCGCGACACGGACTCCCGGGAAGGCGGACGCGTTCGTGCGCTCCCTGCCGGCGGAGGTCCGCGGCACGCGTGCCGCCAGGACGCCGGCCGTGGCGGCCGAAGGCGCCGACGTCATCGTCTCGTGCGTCCCGGACGCGCCCGAGGTCGAGGACGTCCACCTCGGAGCGTCCGGGACCGCCGCCGGCGCGAAAAAGGGCGCGATCGTCATCGACTGCTCGACGATCGCCGCCGAGGCCGCGCGCGCGATCGCGGAGCGGCTTCGGGAGAAGGGTCTCGCATTCCTGGACGCACCGGTCTCGGGGGGACAGAAAGGGGCGGTCGAGGGGACGCTCACGTTCTTCATCGGCGGAGACCCCGCCGCGCTCGAGACGGCACGGCCGGTGTTCGAGGCGATGGGCCGCCGCCTCACGGCGCTCGGGCCCTCCGGCGCCGGCCAGCTCGGCAAGGCCGCCAACCAGATCCTCGTGGCGAACAACCTCATGGGAGTCTCGGAAGCCCTCGCCTTCGCCGCGAAGGCGGGCCTTCCGCTGGCGGCGCTCCACGAGGCGCTGACGTCGGGAGCCGCGAACTCGTGGGCGCTCGAGGTGCTCGGAAAGAAGATGATCGAGCGCGATTTCAAGCCCGCCTTCGCGGTCAAGCACCAGCAGAAGGATCTCGCGATCGTCCTCAAGAGCGCCCGCGCGCGGGGAATTCCCCTCCCCGGCACGGCCCTCGTCCACCAGCTCCTCGCGGCGCTCGAGGCCCGCGGCCGCGCCGAGGACGGCACACAGGCCCTTCTCACGGTCTACGAATCCCTCGGCGGCGGGCGCTAAGATTCGCGCAAATGGAGGTCGCTTCATGAACCGGCTCTGCCTCGCCGCTTTCGCCGCTGCCCTGCTCGCGTCTTCGCCGGTCCTGGCCCAGTCGGGAAGATTCGAGCGCAGCTATCCCTTCACGGGCGACAAGGACATCAAAGTCGGGATCAAGGTCGGAGACGTCACGATCGAATCCTTTCGCATCCGACATTGGCCGGACTCGGACAACTTCCAGAAGGCCGAGAAGGATCTGAACGACAAGCACACGATGGTCGTGGAGTTCCGCTACTCGAACCGGGACCGCGACAAGGACTACAAGTGCAAATACGTCGTGACGATTCCCGGCGGCAAGGGCGGCAAGCCCTTCGGGGAGAACGACCGGACGGCGACGCTCGACAAGGGCAAGATCGACGATACGAACTCGATGTTCGTGAAGATGCTCACGAACGACTACAAGGTCGCCAAGACGATCAAGATCTCCTTCGAGATCTGGAAGAAGTAGCGTTCAGGCGCAGGCGCTGGCGCCGCCACAGCGGCGGCCCGTCGCGCGTCGCCCGGCCTGTTGCGCGCGCCATTCGGCACGGCGGCGGAGATAGTCCTCGTCGGCCTGATGTGCGAGGACCCGGCGATAGTCGTCCTTGAGCCGCTCGATCTCGTCGGCGAGTCGCGCGCGAATGGCCTGAGGGGCGTCGGCCGAGAGGGCCGCCATTTCG
>DATGDV010000232.1:0-4249 GCA_035310685.1 Thermoanaerobaculia bacterium | reverse complement strand
CGGCGGAGGCGGCACGGGGCCGAGGCGCTCCTCGTCGCGCGGGATCTCCTTCTCCCGGGAAAAAGGTCCCTTCTCTCTCTTCGCGCTTCGCGGTTTCCCGAAGGGCCAGTTCACCGGGAAACTCTAGCGCGGCGGCGCCGGGAGGGTCGAGCGTCAGCGGCCGAGGCGGTCGTGCAGGCGCTGCGCTCCCGCGCGGCTCACCGGAAGCCGTGAGCCGTCCGTGAGGACCGCCGTCGGCGCCCCCGTCGCGGACGGCTCGAGGCGCGCGAGACGGTCGAGGTTCAACAGGTACGACCTGTGGATCCTCACGAACCGTTCCTTCGGAAGCGCCTCCTCGAGGCTCGCGAGCGTCTGGTTCTTGAGGTGGTTTCGCCCGTCCGCGCGGAGGAGGACGTAGTCGTCCTCGGCCTTCACGTAGTCGATCCTCGAGACGGGGAGGACCGTCACCGTGACGCCGTCCTTCACGACGACGCGGGAAAGAGGCGCGGCGCGCGAGACGGGCAGACCGGAAGTGCGCGCCTCGCCGGAGACGAGCCGTGCGCGGGCGCGTGCGAGCGCCGTCTCGAAGCGCGCCCGGTCGAAGGGCTTCAGGAGATAGTCCACGGCGTTCGCGTCGAACGCCTTCAGCGCGTACTGGTCGTACGCCGTCACGAAGATGACGGCCGGCCGCCCCGCCTCGTCGCGCTCGATGAGCTCGAGCACCTCGAGCCCGTCGAGCTGCGGCATCTGGACGTCGAGAAAGAGGAGGTCGGGCTTCTTCTCGGCGACGGCCTTCACGGCTTCGAAGCCGTTCGCGCACTCGGCGAGGATCCTCACGTCCTCGTGCGCGGCGAGAAGCTGGCGCACGAGTGAGCGCGCGAGCTCCTCGTCGTCCACGATCACCGCGCCGAGAGGGCCGGAGGCCACGGCGCGATCGTAGCGCCGCGGGACTCAGGCCTCCGCGGGGACCTCGATTTCGACCCGAAAGAGCCCGTCGTGCAGACGGGTGCCGACGTGGCCGGCGTCGCCCCAGCAGGCGGCCACGCGTCGCTTCACGTTCGCGAGGCCCAGGCCGGTGCCCGCGGGCTTTTCCGCCCCGGGCTCCGCCGGGTTCTCGACCACGATCGACATGCGGCCGCCCGAGCGCGTGGTCACGAACGACAGGACGCCGCCCTCGAGCCGCGCCCCGATGCCGTGCTTGATCGCGTTCTCGAAGAGCGGCTGAAGGAGGAGCGGGGGGACGGCCACGTCGAGCGTCGACGCGTCGACGTTCTCGGACACGGTGAGCCGGTTTCCGAAGCGAATGCGTTCGACGGCGAGGTAGCGGTGCGCGAGCGCGAGCTCCTCGCGAAGGGGAATCGAGGAGCGCTCCGACATGCCGAGCGTGGTCCTCAGGAAGTCCGAGAGGAGCGCGCACATCGACCGCGCTTCCTCCGGGCGCTCGGCGACGAGAGCCGCGATGGAATTCAGGCTGTTGAAGAGGAAATGCGGGTTGAGGCGCTCGCGGAGCGCCTGAAGCTCGGCCTCGCGGGCCATGGTCTTCAGGTCCGCCGCGCGCCGCTCGTCCGCGCGAATCCTGTCCGCCGCGTCGAGCACGTAATGCATGGCGAGAACGAGAAGGTAGAGAAGGACTCCGAGGAGGAAGACGACGGGGCCGGCCCGGGCGAGGCGGTCGGGCAGCGCCTGGAAGGCCGGCAGGAGAGCCAGCGCCCACGCGAGCGTCGTCCCGGAGAGGAGCCACAGCGAAGCCGCGACGACCGAGGCCACGACGAGCGCCGACGCGGTGACGACGAGCCGGGCCGAATCGATGGGAAAGGCGCGGCAGAGGTACCAGGACGACAGGCACAGGAAGGCGTAGAGGAGCGAGAGGGGGACGGAAAGGGTCGTCGCCTCGAGGAGGGTGAGTCCCCCCGCGAGGACGAGGAGACCGCCGAGGATCGCCGCCAGCGGGATCCAGCCGAGGAGATAGACGCCGAGTCGTCCGGAATGCGTGAAGAAGGGGTGCATGCCGCGCCCCTAGTTCTTGATGCCGAGGCCGCCAAAGAGGATGAAACCCGTGACGAGGAGCTCTTTTTGACCGGTTCCCGGCGCGGCGGCGGCGTGGCGGCTCTTGTCGTCGGTGCCGCCGAAGATCGGGACGACCTTCAGGATCACGTTCCAGTCCTCGGGGACGCGCAGGTCGCCTCCTCCGCAGAAGCAGAAGACGTCGATCGTCGCGCGGTCCCCCGCCATCTTCGATTCTCGGAGGTCGATGTTGAAGCCGCCGAAGACCGCGTTCGCCTGCCCGCCGTGAAAGTCGGACGAGACGAACCGGCGCTCGCCGCCGCCGAAGACGGCCCACTCGTTCAGGGTTCCGCCGGGATTCGTCGACGCGTCCCAGGTCCTAGCACCCGGACGATGCGCGAAAACGATCCTCAGGCCGATGAGCACGAAGATGAGCGGAAACAGGTAGCGCAGGTGGAAATGAAGGAGGCCGAACGTGCGGAGGAAGAAGAGCGTGCCCAACGCGATGAGAATCGTGCCGGCGAAGAACGCGCGGTTCGCGAACTTGGCGAGGCCCAGCGCGACGAGGACGAGCGGCCAGAACTTCCAGAGCTCCGAGACGTCCACGAGGCCGAAGTTGTCGAGCGTGAAGAGGATTCCGCCCGCGATCAGCGCGAGGCCGATGACGAGCCGGGACAGGGTGTCGTGGCGAGGGCTGGTGTCCTTGAGGATTCTTTCTTCCATGGCGAGTCTCCCGCTCGAAAGATACGTCCCCAAAACCCGTTCTTCCCACCCGATTCGGCGAATCGACCTGCGGCACCGGCGAACGGCGGGAATGCGACGCCCGAGAGTAGGATGCGGGGCGTGAGGGCGCGGCGGGGAAGCGCGCAGGCACGCGCGGCGGCGGTCATCCTCCTTCTCGGATGCGCGCGATGCGCCTTCGCGCAGGGATTTTTCGAGGCCCTGCCCGTGAAGGGCTACGTGAAGGGCGACGTCTCCCTCGACGTCCTGAACGCGGGCGACCAGAAGACGCCCGTCGCGCGCGTCCGCTGGGTGCGGCTCGTCCTCGATCCCGGGACGCGCGACGTCGCGTGGGAGTACTGGCCCGAACGCGAGATGCTCCTCGTGGAGCACGCCTCCGGCGAGCGGCTCGTTTTCGAGAGGATCGCGAAGCTGCCGCCTCCCGCCGATCCGTCGGCCCTCCTGCCGCGCGGCCGCATCGGCGTTTCCGGCGGCGCGGTCGAGACGTTCGCGCGCGCGGGCGGGCGCGGACCCGGAGCGGCGGCCTGCGCGGCACTGGACGGACTCCTCCGCACGGGTAGCGGCGACCTGTCGTTCGCCACCGCCGACCTCGCCGCGCCGACCGTGAGAATGGGCATCGCGCAGGCGGTCGACGCCGCGCTCTCGCCGCGCGCGCGGGCACTCGTCGCGGACACGATTCCGATCCTCTATGCCGCGCAGACGAAGGGTCTTCCCGTGGAGACACTCGAGCTCCTCGACGTCTTCTTTCCCGGCCGCGCGTTCTCGCACGAGGCGCGCGGCCTCACGTTTCGCCCTTCCGGGACGGCACCGCTGAACCCATCGGACGGCGCGTGGCGCGTCGTGACGGATCCTCCCGAGATGCTTCCCGGCGTCCCGCTTTCCTGAGTGGCAAGATGAGACTCCGGCTCCTGGCTGTCGCCGCCCTTCTTTCCGCCTTCGTCCCGGTTCCCGCGCACGCGCAGGTGGACGTCGAGATGTCTCGCGTGACCGACGGCGCGGCGACCGTGGTCTCGGCCGTGCGCGCGACGCGCGGAGCGACGGTCGTCGTCGCGCTGGAGCTGCCGCGCGGCGACCGCCTCCTGCTCCGGCGGGCCGCCCCCGAAGCAGGCGTCGTTTCCTATCAGGCGTGGATCGGCGGTCCTCCCGGCGTCGCAGTCACGCGCCGCGGAAGCGAGCCGCTCCTCGTGGAAGTGGGCGGGCGGTCTCTGCGCCTCTACGAAGCCGATCTTCCGCGTCGCACGGTGCGGTGCTGGCTCACGTCCTTCGTGGCGTCCTCCGAGGCCCGGCTCCTCGAGACGGCGGCCGGGATCCGCGCGCTGCGCGACGTGATCGCGCCCTCGGGCGCGGATGACGTTTACACGCCCCTGGCGCTTCTGTGGCAGGCCTCCGAAGCGGGCGAGAGCCCGCGCGGCCCAGTGAAGATCCAGCGGGGGCCGTTCAAGGGCGATCCCTGGGGCCGCCTTCAGCAGGCCGCGACGGACGAGCTCGGAAGGCGCTGACGATTCTCCATGGCGCGCTTCCCCGA
>DATGDV010000231.1:0-3622 GCA_035310685.1 Thermoanaerobaculia bacterium | reverse complement strand
ACGGTCTTCAAGTGCTTCATGGGCGCGTGGCCGCTCCTCGCGCTGGGGGGGGCTCTTCTCCTCCCCCTCGCGCTCGCCTCGCGCCACGCGCGCGTCTTCATTCGCACCGCGATCCTCGCGGCGCTCGTCGCCGGTCTCGCGCATCCGCTCTCCGCGATCGCGTTCCGCGTCAACTGGAACGGCCCTCTCGACGGGCTCGACGGCCTGCGCTGGATGGCGCGCGAGGCGCCGGGGGACCGCGAGTCCGTCTCCTGGCTGCGATCGCACGCCGTGGAGGGTGCCGTCCTCGCGGAGGCCACCGGCAACGCATACAGCGACTACGGGCGCATCGGCGCCGCCACGGGCCTGCCGATCATCCTCGGTTGGGAGAACCACGAGGGGCTCTGGCGCGGGGGCGGCTCCGTCGCCGAGACCTCCGCCCGCAAGCGCGATCTCAGGGCGATCTACACCTCGGAGGATTCCGGGCAGGTCTTCAAGCTCCTGCATGAATACAACGTGCGTTACGTCTTCGTCGGCGCGCTCGAGCATCGCGATTTCGGCCCGAACGCGTTCCCGATGCGCGCGAACTTCCGGCGCGCCTTTGCGAGCGGCGATGCCGCGATTTACGAGATCCTGAAGTGAACGTCGCCGCGCAGCCCTCCGGCTCCGAGCCGCCGTTTTCGGACTTCGAGAAGAAGGCCTGGATCGCGCTCCTCCTGCTCTCGGCGCTTCTCCACCTCGTCCAGCTCGGGACGCACGCATTCCACCACGACGAGTCCATCCACGCGTGGGCCGCGCTCCACCTCCTGAGGGATGGCACGTACAAGTACGACCCCGTCTACCACGGGCCGGTCCAGTACTACGCGGTCGCGATCGCGTTCAAGGTCGCGGGGCTCGTGACCCTGGGACACGGCGACTCGGACTTCACGGCGCGCCTTCCGGCCGCCCTCGCCGGCATCGCCCTGTCGGCGATGGCGCTTCTCCTGAGACGTCGCTTCGGCCGGGGCGCCGCGTTCGCCGCCGGCGCGCTCGCGGCGTTCTCGCCGAACCTCCTCTACTACACCCGCTTCTGCCGCGACGACGTCTGGAGCCTCCTCGGAACGGCAGGCCTCTTCCTGTGGCTGGACCGGTATCTGCAGAGGGGACGCCTTCGCGATCTCTCGATCGCGGCCCTGTTTGCCTCCGTCGCGTTCGCCTCGAAGGAGAACTTCTACGTCCTTCTCGCGCTCATGGTGCCGTCGGTCGCGGCGGCCTGGATGGAGCCGGGTGGCTTCGACGTCTGGAACCGGCTGCGCCATCTCATCGACTGGCTGGAGGCGCACGCCGTCGCCCTTCTCGGCGCCTTCCTGCTCTTCTTCTGCGTGTCGGAGGTCCTCTACACGGTCTTCCTGGTCCATCCCGAGTCGGGCAATCCGGTCTTCGAGGCGATCTCCTACTGGTGGGGCCAGCACAAGATGGAGCGCGTCGGGGGCCCGAAGACGTTCTACCTGCCGCGTCTGCTGCAATACGAGTTCGCGATCATCCCGCCGGCGCTCTTTCTCATCGTCACGCGCTGGTCGCGCTTCACCTACGCCGAGCGGTTCCTGGCGGGATGGGCGCTCTCCTCGGTCGCGATGTACGCGTACCTGGGCGAGAAGGCGGGCTGGCTCATCGTCCATCAGGTTCTTCCGTTCATCCCGCTCGCCGGCATCGCCTGGGCGCTCCTCGCCGAGAAGGGAGCGCGCTGGCGCATCGCCGGGGCCGCGACGGCGGCCGCTTCGCTCCTGACCGCGGTGACGTTCTCCTTCGTCTACCCGGTCCTCACTCCGAACTCGCGCAAGGCCGAGTCCACGATCCAGGTTCAGACTTGTCCGGAGATGCTGGGCCTCGTGGACGAGATCCTCGCGTACGGAAAGGTCGGCGAAACGCCGGCCGCGATCATCTCGGGCGAGGCGGGTTGGCCGATGAGCTGGTACGTGCGCAACGCTCCCGTGAACTGGCAGGCGCCCAAGGGCGACCTTCGCCCGCCGATCGTCCTGTGCGACGAAGCCGAGGCCGACAAGCAGGCGGAGGTTCTGGGGCCGGCCTACCGGCGAGACCGCGTGCCGTTCCGGGCGTGGTGGATTCCCGACACCTCTCTTTCGCCGCTCCGGCCGAACCTCAAGCAGCTCCTTCTCTACGTCTTCACGCGCGAGACCTGGGACCGCGCCGACGGCAACAACCCCATCGGCGCGGTGTGGGTGACGGTCTTCCGGCGGACCTCGACGGCGGCCCCGCCCGCGCCGCCTTCGCCCGCGCCCGCCGCGCCATCGCCCGCGGCGCCCGGGAGCTAGGAGTCTGCGTGAGTAAACCTTATGAACATGAAAAACGATTTTCGAGCGGTGAAGGGGGTTGGGGGGAAACACGACCGTGTTTCCCTCATTACTCGCAGATGCTAGCCCGCCCCTCCCCGGTCAGGACCGCGAAGCGGTCGGCGGGCTAGTCGTGACCCGCCCCGAGATCTCGGTCGCGCTGCCCGTCTTCAACGAGGCCGACAACCTCGACGAGCTGAACGAGCGTCTCACGCGCGTCCTCGGCGCGACGGGCCGCACCTGGGAGATCGTGTACGTGGACGACGGGAGCGCGGACGCGTCCTTCGAGAAGATGGCGGCGTTCGCCCGCAAGGATCCGCACCTCCGGGTCCTCCGGTTCTCGCGCAACTTCGGCCACCAGATGGCCCTCACCGCGGGCGTCGACGCCGCGCGCGGCCGGATCGTGGCCGTGATGGACGCGGACCTGCAGGACCCGCCCGAGCTCCTCTCCGAGATGCTGAAGAAGGTCGACGAGGGATACGAGGTCGTCTATGCGCAGCGGACGAAACGGGAAGGCGAGAGCGCGTTCAAGCTCTGGACGGCGCATCTCTTCTACCGGCTCCTCGAGCGCTGGACGAACGTGGAGATTCCGGTGGACGTCGGGGACTTCCGCCTCATGGGCCCGCGCGCCGTCGCGGCGTTCCGGCGACTGCGCGAACGTCACCGCTTCATCCGCGGCATGACGGCGTGGGTCGGCTTTCGGCAGGTGGGCGTCCCGTACGTGCGGCCGCCGCGCACGCGCGGCGAGACGAAGTTCCCGCTGCGCAAGATGCTGCGCTTCGCGATCGACGGGCTCACGTCGTTCAGCCACGTCCCGCTCCAGCTCGCGACGTGGCTCGGGTTCCTCGTCTCGGCCTTCGCGTTCCTCTACATCCTCGTCGTCCTCGTCCTCTGGATCCTGAAGATCAACGTGCCCGGCTGGACGACGCTCATGGTCTTCGTCCTCCTCCTCGGCGGCGTCCAGCTCACGGTGATCGGCGTCCTCGGCGAGTACCTCGGACGGATCTACGACGAGGTGAAGGGCCGGCCTCTCTATCTCGTCGCGGAGGAAGTGGGGGGCGAGGACGACGCTTCGAAACGAGCCGAGCCAAGCGCGGACTAAGGTTTCCCGCTTTCCAGCATCCAGATGTTGCCGGTCGCTTCCGTGGCGGTGAGATAGAGGTAACCCGCCCGAAGGGCATTCGTGGCTGCGGCTCCCGTCGAGGCCCGCAGTCGAGGGTTGTGCAGGTGAAGGACTGCCTGGGGCGGGCCGATCGGAGTCTTCGTCACGGGATCGACCCGCTGTACCCAGGGGCAGAACGCGCCGTCGCGAG
>DATGDV010000230.1:0-3950 GCA_035310685.1 Thermoanaerobaculia bacterium | reverse complement strand
GGACGAGGAATCCCAGAACTCCCCAGAAGACGAGGAGTGCGCCCGCGACGGTTGCCGCCCTGCGAATCCGGGAGCCCCTCAACCTCTCGAAGAAATCCATGTCCACCGCACCCATCCTAAATCGGGCTCGTCGATCTGGCGCGGCGACCTTGCGGTCCCTATTCTTGTCTCGTGACCGCGAACCTCACGCCCCAGTACCACGACGCCGAGGAGCGCTTCAAAGGCGCGACGGATCACACGGAGAAGCTCGCCGCGCTGCGCGAGATGATCGCGCTCCTCCCGAAGCACAAGGGAACCGAGAAGCTGCTCGCCGATCTCCGCAAGCGTCTCTCGAAGCTCGAAGACGAGGCCGCGCACCCCCAGCGCGGCGGGCCGGGGCATCGCGCCGAGGTCGGCCACGTGAGGCGCGAGGGGGCCGGCCAGTGGGTGCTTCTCGGGCCGCCGAACGCGGGCAAGTCGTCGCTTCTCGCGGCGCTGACGCACGCGCATCCCGAGGTCGGCGAGTACCCGTTCACGACGCGCGCGCCGCAGCCCGGCATGATGGAGTTCGAGGACGTGCAGGTGCAGCTCGTCGACACGCCGGCGGTGGCGGAGGGCCACACGGTTCCGTACCTTCCGAATCTCGCGCACGACGCCGACGGCATCCTTCTCGTCCTCGACGTGACCGCGGACGACACGGAGTCCGCCGTCGGCCTCCTCCAGGACCTGCTCGCCCGCGCCCGCGTCTGGCCCCGGACGCGGCCGCTGCCAAAGGACGCGCCGTCCTTCCTTCTCCCGAAGCCGGTCCTCGTCCTCGGAAACAAGGTCGAGGACGACGACGGCACGTTCGCCGCTCTCGCGCGCGAGGCGGCCGGGCAGGATCTCCCCTTCTTCGCCGTCTCCGCCCTCACCGGCGCGGGCCTCGAGCCGCTGCGGGAGACTCTCTTCCGGGAGCTGAAGCGAATCCGCGTCTTCGGCAAGGAGCCGGGAAAAAAGCCCGACTTCGAGAGGCCGTTCGTCCTGCCCGAGGGCGCGACGATCCACGAGTTCGCCGTCCACGTCCACAAGGAGATCGCCGAACGCCTGAAGTTCGCGCGGCTCTGGGGTCACGCGAAGTTCGACGGCCAGCAGGTCGACCGGCACCACGTCCTCGCCGACAAGGACGTCGTGGAGCTGCATGCCTAGAACCGAGCCCTCCTACCTCGCCTTGCGGCGCACGGGCGAGCTGGCGGAACGGGTCGCGCGAGCGCATGCGCGCCTCGCCGACTGCAACCTCTGCGCGCGCTTCTGCCACGTCGACCGGCTGAAGGGGATCGCGGGCGCCGTCTGCCGCACCGGCGAGCGGGCGCGAGTCCACAGCCACGGCCCGCACTTCGGCGAGGAGGACCCTCTCCGGGGGACGCGCGGCTCCGGAACCATCTTCTTTTCCTGGTGCAGCCTCCGCTGCGACTTCTGCCAGAACTGGACGATCAGCCAGAAAGGCGATGGCGAGGAGGTCGAGCCCGAGGTCCTGGCGGCGCTGATGCTCGAGCTGCAGGCCCAGGGCTGCCACAACATCAACCTCGTGACTCCCAGCCACGTCGTCGCCCAGATTCTCGCGGCCCTCGAGATCGCCGCCGGCCGCGGCCTCGCTCTCCCGCTCGTCTACAACACCGGCGGCTACGACAGCCTGCCGGCGCTCGAGCTCCTGGACGGCGTCGTGGACATCTACATGCCGGACATGAAGTACGGCGACTCGGGCACCGCCCGGCGGTATTCGCACGCGAAGGATTACCGAGAGGTCAATCAGGCCGCCGTGAGAGAGATGCATCGCCAGGTGGGAGATCTCGTGCTGGACGAGCATGGCATCGCCGTCCGGGGCCTCCTGGTGCGGCATCTCGTATTGCCCGGCGGCCTGGCCGGGACCGCCGGAGTCCTCGAGTTTCTCGGACGCGAGATCTCGAGAGAGACGTATCTGAACCTCATGGACCAGTACCGCCCCTGCTATCGCGCCGAGGAGATCGAGCCCCTGTCGCGGCGAATCTCTCCCGCGGAATGGAACCAGGCGCTGGCGCTCGCGGACGCGTACGGGCTCACCCGCCTCGACTCACGTTCCCCGGCCCTGCGGTAGGCTCCGCCGCGATGCGCGAACCGGGGCGCGTGGACGTCGTGCCGCTCTTTCGGCCTCTTTCCGAGGAGCTCGTGCGGCTTCTCTCCGGACTTTCGGCCGCGGACTGGGAGCGGCCCACCGTCGCCGGAGCCTGGCGGGTGCGCGACGTGGCGGCACACCTCCTCGACACGGACCTCAGGCGGATCTCGTCTCAGAGGGACGGATGGGTTCTGCCGGTCGAAACGCCGGTCGCGGGATGGGCCGATCTCGTCAAGCTCCTCAATGGTCTCAACGCCGGATGGGTCGAGGCCGCGCGACGGCTGTCGCCGCGCGTCCTGACGGAGCTCCTTACCTACTCGGGCCGCGAGCTCGCCTCCGTCGTGGCGACGCTCGATCCCGACGTGCCCGCGCCGTTCAGCGTCCTCTGGGCCGGCGAGACCGTTTCCACGAGCTGGTTCGACCTCGGACGCGAGTACACGGAGAAATGGCACCACCAGGCGCAGATCCGCCTCGCGGTGGGCGCCGCGGCACTCGACGGGCGACGGTTATTCCACCCCGTTCTCGCCCTCTCGATGCACGCTCTCCCGCGTGCCCTCGAGGGCGAGGCGGCAGCCGAGGGCACCGCAGTGAGCGTCTCCGTCACGGGTGACGCCGGAGGCGCGTGGTCGGCCGTCCGCGGCGCGGCCGGATGGCGCCTCTTCGAAGGCGAGGCTCCGTCTCCGGCCGCCCGCGTCACGATGGACGGGGAGACCGCGTGGCGGCTCCTCTACAACGCGCTCCCGGCCGAGGAGGCCCGCGCGCGCGTCACGGCCGACGGTGACGAGCGCCTTCTCGCCGCCGTTCTCAGGGCGCGGTCCGTGATGGTGTGAGACGAGCCGGCGCTCAGCCGGCGGACATCGACGAGAGGAATTCCGCGTTGTTCTTCGTCTTGTCGAGGCGCTCGATGAGGAGCTCCATCGCCTCCACCGTCGAGAGCGGATTGAGGACCTTGCGGAGGATCCACACGCGGTTGAGCTCCGCCTTGTCGAGGAGCAGCTCTTCCTTGCGCGTGCCCGAGCGGTTGAGGTCGATGGCCGGGAAGACGCGGCGGTCGACGAGCTTGCGGTCGAGGTGGACCTCCATGTTGCCGGTGCCCTTGAACTCCTCGAAGATCACGTCGTCCATCCGCGAGCCCGTGTCGATGAGGGCCGTCGCCATGATCGTCAGCGAGCCGCCCTCCTCGATGTTGCGTGCGGCCCCGAAGAAACGCTTCGGCTTCTGGAGCGCGTTCGCGTCCACGCCGCCCGACAGGACCTTGCCCGAGGGCGGGCACGTGGTGTTGTAGGCGCGCGCGAGGCGCGTGATCGAGTCGAGGAGGATCACGACGTCGCGCTTGTGCTCGACGAGCCTCTTCGCCTTCTCGATGACCATCTCGGCCACCTGGACGTGCCGCGTCGCGGGCTCGTCGAACGTCGAGGAGATGACCTCGCCCTTCACGGAGCGCTGCATGTCCGTGACCTCCTCGGGCCGCTCGTCGATGAGGAGCACGATGAGCGTGATCTCCGGGTGGTTCGTCGTGACGGAGTTCGCGAGCGCCTGCAGGAGCATCGTCTTGCCGGTGCGCGGCGGGGCCACGATGAGGCCGCGCTGGCCCTTGCCGACGGGCGCGATGAGGTCGAGGACCCGCGAGGAGAGGTTCGGCGTCTCGAGGTGGATCCGCTCCTGCGGGTAGAGCGGCGTGAGGTTGTCGAACAGGATCTTCTCGCGCGCGACGTCCGGGTGCTCGAAGTTGACGGCCTCGACCTTGATGAGGGCGAAGTAGCGCTCGCCTTCCTTCGGAGGCCGGATCTGACCCGAGATCGTGTCCCCCGTGCGCAGGCCGAACTTCCGGATCTGGGACGGC
>DATGDV010000229.1:0-2732 GCA_035310685.1 Thermoanaerobaculia bacterium | reverse complement strand
GGGCGGCGGCGAGGAGATCCGGGACGCGGACCCAGCGTGGCCAGATCCTCCCCAGCTCGAGAAACGCGGCTTTCGAAAGAGGATGCGGCGTCGTCACCTCCCCGTCCTTTTCGGACACGAAGCGGACCGGCACGTCCGACGCGATGTCGGGAGTCCCGGATTCCGGTCGCGTGCTCGCGGCGACGTGGAGAGACCGGAGAGACTCGGGATCGGGCTCCTTCGCGAGAGAGGCGCTTTCGCGACAGAGGAGCGTCTGCCGGAAGCGCCGGAAGATGAGGAAGTCCCGGTACTGCTGCTGGAGGACCACGTTCTCCGCGCCCACCTCCAGGAGGAACCGGCCGGCCGGGCTGTCGGCCTTCCACACGGCCATGTCGGGGTAGTCGGCTTCCGAGAGGAACTTGAGACCGTGCCGGCTCGCGCGTTGGACGAAATCCACGAACAGGAGGGGCTCGTTGATCTCGGCGAGATCGTCGTGGAACAGGACGGCGTCCGGCTGCTTCTGCTGGTGGTCGAGCGTGTCCTTCAGGATCGCGGAGAAGAGCGGGCGCGGCGGCGCGGCCTCCCCGAGAAACCGGACGAGGCCCCGTGCCTGAGCGATTCGCTCGGCGGGATTCTCGATGCCCCGCACGTGCCACTGCATCATCTGGCGCATGGCGTTCCGGACGTGGCATCCCGGGAACGCGTTGTAGCTCACGTACGCGACGCCGTTCGGAGCGAGGACTTCGGAGGCGATCGCGAGCACCCGCTCCTGCACGGCCGGCGGAACCCACGAGTAAAGGCCGTGCGCGACGACGTAGTCGAACGTGCCGAGGTCCGACGCGTCGAGAAGATCGGCGTGAACGAGCGTCACGTTCCCGAGGCCGAGGGCGTCTGCCCGGTCGCGGCCCCGCTCGATGGCCGAGGGTGCCGCGTCGAGGCCGAGGAACGTGCTTTCCCGAAGGACATAGGCCATCGGGATGAGATTGCCTCCGTCCCCGCACCCCAGCTCGAGGACGCGGCAGCGCTCGGGAGGAGCGGCGCGGAGGCCATACAGGGCCGCAATCGTCGCGAGGCGATCCGGATGGGTCTGATCGAACGGCGCCCCGGGGTACGAGACCGCGTCGTACGCGGTCGGCTCTCGCTGCGGCATGAGGAAGAACGATCATAGAACGGACTTCGCGCGTGCTTCCCCGCGCTAGACTTGGGCGCTATCTCGAGGAGGCCGCGATGTCCAAGCGCCCGCCGTCACACGACGTCGACGTGAGGCTGGGGAGCGGAACCCAGCCGTCGCCGGAACCGCTGGATCCCGACACCCCGTTTCGCCTTCTCGTCCTCGGTGATTTCGGCGGCACCGGCGCCGGCGCGCTTGCGACGCGAAAGCCGCACGCTGTCGATCGGGACGTCCTCGAGGAGGAGTTCGGCCGCCTGCAGGTGGCGATGGACGTGCCTCTCGGAAAAGGGCGCAGCGCGAGAATCGAGCTGCGCGATCTCGACGACTTCCATCCGGACCGGCTCCTCGAAGGCGTCGACTCCCTCTCCGAGTGGCGAAAGGTCCGCGAGCGGCTCGAGAATCCCCGGACGTTCGCCGAGGCGGCGAGCGAGGTGCGCGCGTGGGCGGGCCCCGCGCCCGGGCGTGGCCCGACGGAACCCCCGAAACCCGCCGGCGAGGGCGATGACGTCGTGAGCGAGCTTCTCGCGGGGGCGACCCGGCGAAAGCCCGCCGCCGATTCCGCGTTCGAGGCCGAGCTGAAGGAGATCGTCCGGCCCCATCTCGCGCCGGAAGAAGATTCCGACCTTCCACGCCTGAGGGAAAAGGTGGACGAGGCGCGCTCCGGGTTGCTCCGCGCGATCCTCCGCAGCCCGCGATTCCGGGAAACCGAGGCGGCGTGGCGCACTCTCGACCTCCTCGTCCGCCGGGTCGAGGAAGAAACCGTTCGCATCTCCTTTCTCGACGCGTCGCGTCAGGCCCTTCTCGAGGACCTCACGAGTCACGACACGCTCGCGGGCACGGGGCTGTACCGCCGGCTCGTGACGGAAACCGTCGACACGCCGGGTGCCGAGCCGTGGGGCGCCATCCTCGGCCTGTACGACTTCGGTCCCACGCTCGCCGATGCCGCGCTGCTCGTGCGCCTCGCCAAGCTCGCGCGAGCGGCGGGCGCTCCGTTCCTCGCCGGCGCTCGTCCGGACTTCGTCGGCTGCTCCTCGCTCGCGGCGACGCCGGATCCCGCGGACTGGGGCGAGCCGGAGGGCGAGGGCGCGCTCGTGTGGGAAGAGCTCCGTGCCCTGCCGGAAGCGGCCTGGGTCGCGCTCGCGCTCCCGCGCCTCATGCTGCGCCGTCCCTACGGGGCGAAGACCGACCCGATCGATACCTTTCCGTTCGAGGAGCTCCCGGCGGTTCCGGAGCACGAGGCCTACGTCTGGGGAAATGCCGGTCTCGCCAGTGCCCTCGTCCTCACGGGCGCCTTCGAGAAGGGGGGGTGGGATCTCCGTCCCGAGACGGCGGTCGAGATTCAGGGTCTGCCCGCGCACGTTTTCAGGGACGGTCTCGAAACGCGCGTCACCCCGCCGTCGGAGGTCGTCCTGACTGTTCGCGCGGCGGAGAGGCTGCTCGAGGCGGGGCTCGTTCCGGTCCTCTCCCTGAAAGGCAGCGAGAACGTGCGCGTCGCGCGCCTCCAGTCGATCGCGAAGCCTCTGCGCGCTCTCGCGGGGCGGTGGGAGAGCGTTTGACTTCTCGCCATCGGCGGCGGAGGATT
>DATGDV010000228.1:0-8468 GCA_035310685.1 Thermoanaerobaculia bacterium | reverse complement strand
CGGCGGGTCACTCGACCGGAGGAGCGGGCGCCCCGGACACCGACCACTCGTGGTACGCAAGGCAGACCTCGGTGGCCGGCCCGTCGCGGACGACGCGCCCCTCGGCGATCCAGAGAGCCCGCTGACAGCTCTCCATGACTTCCGAGAGCGAGTGCGAGACGAGGAGGAACGTCTTGGCCCGATCGCGGAAGTGCTCCATCCGCTCGTGACAGCGGGCCCGGAAACGCTCGTCACCCACCGAAAGGGCCTCGTCGACGAGGAGGATGTCGGGGTCGACGTCCGTCGCGACGGAGAAGGCGAGGCGCGCGGCCATGCCCGTCGAGTAGGTCCGGATCGGGGCGTCGAGGAACTCCTCGAGCTCGGCGAATCCGGCGATGGCATCCATCCGCTCGAGCATCTGCTCGCGCGAGAAGCCCATGAGCGCGCCCTGCAGGACGACGTTCTCGCGGCCCGTCAGCTCGCCGTGGAATCCGAGGCCCAGCTCCAGGAGCGGGGCGACGCGCCCGCGCACGACGAGGCGGCCCTCGGTGGGACGGCGCACGCGCGCGATGAGGCGGAAGAGGCTGCTCTTGCCCGCGCCGTTCGCGCCGATCACGCCCAGCCGCTCGCCGCGGGCGACGGTGATGTTGACGTCGCGCAGGGCGACGAGCGTGTTGTGCTCCATGCGGCCCTGGAGCTTCCGAAGCGCGTATTCCTTGAACGTGACGACGACTTCGCGCGGGATCCGGTAGCGGAGCGTGACGTGATCGACGAACACCGCGGGCCGGGTCGCCAGGGCGGCGTCGACGACGGCGGGGTCAGTGATGGGTGCCATAGTCCTCGATCTTCCACGCGTAGAAGAGCCAGCCGAAGACGAGCGACAGGACGCCCGCGAGAAGGGAGAAGGCGAGCGTGTTCGGCCCGGGCAGCCAGCCGTCGTAGATGGGCGCGCGGAACATCTCGACGAGGTACGTCATCGGGTTGAGGCGCACGACGAGACGGTACTTCGGCGCGAGGATCGCCGGCGTGTAGACGATGGGCGTGAGGAAGAACCACGTCGAGAGGACGACGAGGTACGTCTCCTTCACGTCCACGAAGCGCGAGGCCATCGTGAAGATCACGAGGCCGACGCCCGACGTGAAGAGGACGCCGGCCAGGATGGAGACGGGCAGGAAGAACCAGGTCGCGTGGATCGGATGGCCGGTGGCCGCGATGATGAGGAAGAGCGGGACGAGCGTGTAGAGGAGGTTCACGAGCGCGCCGCCCACCGCCGCGGCCACGAAGACCGAGCGTGGCACGTAGACGCGCCGCGCGATCTCGGACGCGTCCGCCGTGAGCGAGGCCGCGTGCGAGGTGGCCTGGGCGAAGAACGTCCAGAAGACGGAGCCCGCGAGGAAATACGCGGGGTAGTTCGCGATCTGCTGCCTGAGGAGGGCCGAGAAGGCGATCGTGAGCGCCACCATCGAGAGAAGAGGGCTCAGCATGCTCCACGCGACGCCGAGGACCGACCGCTTGTAGCGAATCTTGAGGTCGCGGGCGACGAGCTCGCCCACGAGATGGCGGTACTGCCAGAGAGCCTTCGCCTCCTCGACGAAGAGGAACCCGCGCCGGGCGGTGTCGTAGACGGGAACGCCGGGGGCGTCGGCTTCTGAGGCGGACATGGAGCGAGTTTAGACGGGCGGCGACCGCGCTTGACAGGGACTTCCCCCCGCTCGATCCTGCCGGCGGACCCGACGTGAACGTCTACTGGATCCTCACCGACGACGACGACGCGCAGCACGCGCTCGAGGCGGTCTCCCGCCAGCTTCGCGACGGCGACCACGGCAACCCGAAGCTCGCCGAGAGCCTTCGCACGATCCACTTCCAGACGGAGATCGCCCACGGCACCGTCCTCGAGACGCAGCGGGCTTTCTTCGCGCCGGCGATCAACGCCTTCCGGCGCGCGCTCACGAAGGCGCTGTGGTGGTACGGCCTGCCGCAGTGGGGACAGGTGTCCGAGTACCAGCGGTCCGCGACGCAGGTGATCGACGTCCTCCTCGTCGAGCTGCGCAAGCTGCGCGCGCGCGTGGCCGCCCTCGAGGAGCGGCTCAAGGCGTTCGAGGGGCCCGGGAGCCGCGGGACGTGACGGACGCGGCGCCCCTGCGCGTGACCTGGCAGTCGCGCTGGGGCCTCCCCATCGGGTACGCGATCCACTCGGAGGAGATCGCGCTGCAGCTTCTCTCGCGGGGCGTGGACCTGTCGTACCGGCCGACGCCGTGGCCGCGCGACAGCATCATCGAGAATCCGGTCCTCGACGCGATCTCCGAGCGCCCGCCGTACGAGGACGCGCCCCAGATCAGCTACGAGCAGGCCGACCTCTTCCACACCGCGCACCGGGCCCTGAAGATCGGCTGGACGATGCTCGAGGTGGACGGCATTCCGCGCCGCTGGGCGGACTTCTGCAATCGCATGGACGAGATCTGGGTGCCCTCGCGGTGGGGCGCCGAGCGGTTCGCCGCGTGCGGCGTCACGAGGCCGGTCCGCGTCATGCCGCTCGGGTACGACCCGCTGCGCTTCCGGCCGGACCTGCCCGCGCCCCGCGCGAGCGAGCGCTTCACGTTTCTTTCGGTCTTCGAGTGGGGCGAGCGCAAGGCGCCCGAGACGCTGCTGCGCGCCTTCTCGTCGGCGTTCACGGCGAAAGACGACGTGCTCCTCCTCCTTCGCGTGAACAACTTCGACGGGCACGTCAAGGTGCACGACCAGATCGAGGAGCTCAAGCTGCCGAAGGACGGGCCGCCCGTCGCCCTCCTCTACAACCACCACATCGCGGCCAAACAGCTCGGCACGCTCTACCGCAGCGCCGACGCCTTCGTGCTCCCGACGCGCGGGGAGGGCTGGGGAATGCCAATCCTCGAGGCCATGGCCTGCGGCCTGCCCGTGATCGCGACGGCCTGGAGCGGGCCGTCGGAGTTCTTCCACGAGGGCGTGGGTTACCCCGTGGCCCTAAAAGGGTTCGTGGCAGCCGACGCGAAGTGCCCCCACTACGCGGGATTCCGCTGGGCCGATCCCGACGCCGACGACCTCGCGGCGAAGATGCGCCGCGTCTACGAGCGCCGTGACGAGGGGAAGGAGACGGGCGCGCGCGCCGCCGCCGAGGCCGCGGCGAAATGGACCTGGGCGCGGACGGCGGAACGCATCATCGAGCGGCTGCGGGAGATCGGCTAGGCTAGCGCGCCGCGGGCTCGCCGCTTTTCACCACCCGGCGAACGAGGTCAGCGCGGCGACGATCCGTTCGAGGTCGGCCTCGGAGAGATCGTTGTAGAACGGCAGCCGGAGCAGGCGGTCGCTCACGTCCTCCGTCACGGGGCAGTCGCCTTTCTTCCCTCCGAACTTCATGCCCATCGGAGAGAGGTGGAGCGGCAGGTAATGGAACACCGCGAGGATGCCCGCCGCCTTCAGGTGATCGATGAGCGCCTGCCGGACGCGCAGGGACGGGAGCAGCACGTGGAACATGTGGAAGGAGGTCCCGCATTCGGCCGGCACGACGGGCAGGCGCACGCCGTGCTCCCCCGCCCACGCGCCGAGGGCCCTCGAATAGAACTCGAAGACCGCGCGGCGCTTCGCGATCACGGTCTCGCGCGCCTCGAGCTGCGCGTAGAGGTACGCCGCGAGGAGGTCCGACGGAAGGAAGCTCGACCCGAGATCGACCCAGGTGTACTTGTCGACCTGGCCGCGGAAGAAGCGGCTGCGGTTCGTGCCTTTCTCGCGCACGATCTCGGCGCGCTCGAGGAGAGACGCGTCGTTGAGGACGAGCGCTCCCCCTTCGCCGCAGCTGAAGTTCTTCGTCTCGTGAAAGCTCAGCGTCGAGAGGCGCCCGAACGAGCCGAGCGGCCGGCCGCGATAAGAGCCGAAGAGCCCGTGCGCGTTGTCCTCGACGACCGCCAGGCCGTGGCGGTCCGCGACCTCGAGGATCGCATCCATCGCGCAGCCTACGCCCGCGTAATGGACGGGCACGACGGCGCGCGTCCGCGGGGAGATCGCCCTCTCGAAAAGACGCTCGTCGAGGTTGAGCGTGTCGGGCCGCACGTCGACGAAGACGGGCCTCGCGCCGTGGAGCGCGAACGCGTTCGCGGTGGAGACGAACGTGAACGACGGGACGACGACCTCGTCGCCGGGCGAAAGATCGAGGAGCAGCGCCGCCATCTCGAGCGCGTGCGTGCACGACGTCGTCAGGAGGACCCCGGCGCTTCCGAGCGCCTCGTTGAGAAGCGCGTGGCACCTCTTCGTGAAGGCGCCGTCGCCGGAGATGTGGCCCGATTCGAGCGCCTCGCGCATGTAGCGCTCCTCGAGCCCGGTCCGGCAGGGACGGTTGAACGGAATGAAGGCGCTCACAGCCACAGGTGATACCAGAGCTGGACCCGATGCGCGCGGAATCCCGCCCGCTCGTAGACCTTCTGGGCCTCGACGTTCCGGCCCTGCGTCACGACGGTCGCCCCCGGGAGAGGCACTCCCTGGAAGAAGGACTGCGCCGCCCCGACGAGAGCCGACGCGACGCCCGCACCCCGGAACGCCGCCACGACGCCCACGAGCCCGATGGACCCGTCGCCCTCCCCCGCCTTGCCGTGACACGTGACGTATCCGGCGGGCTTGCCCTCTTTCTCGGCGACGAGGACGCGGTCGGCGCCGCCGCCGAAGCTCCACGACAGCCAGTGGGCGTAGAGGTCTCCGCAGTGGTCTCTCGGATAGCGAGGATCCTGGTAATAGCGCGTCCTCTCGTAGCTCGTGCGGGCGGTGGCCTCGAGGGCCGCGAAGTCTTCCGCCACGCCGCGCCGGACGCGGACGCCCGGTGACGGACCCGCGAGCGGCGCGTCCCCGGAGCGCCAGCGCAGCGTCACCCGCACGTCCACGAGGTGGAACCCGTGCTCCTCGGCCACGCGCACGGACGCGTCGTGGTCGCTCTCGAGGAGGAGATGCACGACGTCCGCGCCCCACGCCCGGATCTCCGCGAGGGTCGCGGCGGCCTGGTCCCGCGAGAGCGTCGTCGGGGCGATCCGGGCCGTGCGCAGCCCGAACAGGCGCTCGTCCCAGTCGACGGGCCGCCAGAGGGCGTCAGGAGCTTCCACGCGCCTCCCGCGGGCCGCCCGACGCCGCCGCCCCCGGCCCGGCCTCGAGCCGCGTCCTCACGACGTACGCCGGACGGTCCATCACGCGGAAGTGGATGCGCGCGAGGTACTCGCCGATCATCCCGAGCGCGAAAAGCTGGGCGCCCGAGAAGATCGCGATGATCGAGGCCAGGAACGGGAAACCGGGGACGCTGTATCCGAGCGCGAGGTAGCGCAGCAGGACGTAAATGAGAACGCAGAAGCCGAAGAGCGTCAGGACGAACCCGATCACGCTCGAGATCTGGAGCGGAAGGACGCTGAAACCCGTCACCATGTTCAGCGCGTGCGTCACGAGCTTGCGAAACGTGTACGTCGAAGGGCCTTCTGCGCGCGGCTCGTGCCGCACCGGCACGCTCGCGAAGCGGCGCGTGGACCAGGTGAGGAGAACGTCGATCGAGACGTACTGGCTCCTGTAGTCGGAGAAGCCGTCGCGGAGCTGCGTCCGGAAGGCGCGAAAAGCGCTCACCTTCTCGGCGATCGAAACGCCCATCGCGGACCTCAGGGCGAGCTTCGTGAAAGAGGAGGCGAGGTTGCGGCCGAGGCCGTGCTGCGCGACCGCGGGAGTGCCGTACACGACGTCGACGTTCTCGTGAAGAGCGTCGAGCAGCCGCGGGATCTCCTCGGGCGGGTTCTGGAGATCGTCGTCCATCGTGACGACGACGTCGTACCGCGCCGCCCGAATGCCCGCGAGAAGGGCGTTGTGCTGGCCGAAGTTCGACATGAGGTCTATTCCGTGGACTCCGGGGTGGCTCGCGCACGCGGCCTGGATCGCCTTCCAGCTCTCGTCCCGGCTTCCGTCGTTGACGAGAATGACCTCCCACGCCCCGCCGAGGCCGTCGAGAACGGCGGTGACGCGCTGAACGAGCGCGGGAAGGATCCTCGCGCTCTCGTAAACCGGGACCACGACGGACACCGACATCGCTCTTCGAAACTATACTTCCCTCGATGTCCGTCCGCGTTCCCGACGACGAGTGGGTTTCGGCCCGCGTCGAAAAGGCCCGCCACGAGCGGGAGATGGCCCTCGCGGCGGCGAAGCGCCTCGAGGAGGAGGTCCGGCGGCTCGAATACCGCGTCGCCGAGCTCGAAGCGGACCGCGTCGCGCTGAAGAACCGCACGGAAGAGGCCGAGGCGTACGTCGCGGCCGTGAAGACGTCGACGCCGTGGCGCATCGTTCAGGCGCTCCGCTCTCTCGTCGGCCGGCAATGGTAGACGCGGCGGGCGATTCCGACGCCGAGAAGCTCCGGCGCGAGGCGGAAGAGCTGCGCGCCCTCGTGCGGGCGCTCTCGGCGCGGCTCGCGGCGCTCGTCGCGATCCTGCCCGCGGGCGCCGCGGTCGGCCTTGCGCACGGCGAACGTGAGGAAGCCGGCGCGCCGTTCCGCCTGACGGAATGGCGCGAGACGATCGAGGTGACGCGCGCGGACATCGCCTCCGAGATGGACCTCCTCTGGAAGCGCGTGCCGCCGCGGGAGAGTGCGTGACGCCTCGCCGGGTGACGATCGTCATCCTCTGCTGGAACCGCTGGGAGCTGACGCGCCGCTGCCTCGAGACCCTGAAGACGCACACGGACCTCGCGCACGTCGACGTCCTCGCCGTGGACAACGGGTCGACGGACGAGACGCCCGAACGCCTGCGCGAGCTCCCGTGGGTTCGCGTCCTGACGAACCCCTCGAATCTCGGCTTCGTGCGCGGCAACAACGCGGGAATCCGCGCGGCGGCCGCGGGGAGCGACGTCCTGCTCCCCAACAACGACGTCGAGATCCTCCAGCCCGGATGGGTGGACCGCCTGCGCGAGGCGGCGCACGCGTCGGCGGACGTCGGCGTCGTGGGCTGCCGGCTCGTCCTTCCCGACGGGCGGCTCCTCCACGCCGGCACGTTCATCCTGCCCGACACGTTCTGGGGGCAGCAGATCGGCGCCCTCGAGAAGGACGTGAACCAGTACGCGCGGACGCGCGACGTCGAAGGCATCGTCTTCGCGTGCGCGTACCTCAAGCGCGAGCTCCTCGACGTCCTGCCGGGCCTCTCGGAAGACTACGTCTCGTACTTCGAGGACACGGACTTCTGCCTGCGCGCGAAGGGGAAGGGCTTCCGGACGGTCGTCTGCGGGGCCGTGACTCTTCTCCATCGCGAGCACGGCTCGACGAGCGACACTCCCGGCGTCTTCGACGACCTCTTCCAGAAGAGCCGCGCGACGTTCCGGCGAACGTGGAGGCCCACGCTGGAGGCGCGCTACGTGCGCGACCTCTCCTGGCAGTCGATCCTGAACTTCCCCACGGGCTACGCGATGAGCTGCCGCGAGATCCTGCGCGCGCTCGACGCAGAGGGGGTGCGCGTGGCCTACGAGTACGTCTACGGGCCGGGCACGCCTTTCCCGGTGCGCGAGCCGGAAGACAGCGGCGACTACCTGCTGAACGTCGTCTCGAAGCGCAGGGCCGGCCGCCGGCCGAGAGTCTCCGTCGTCTACGGGCAGGGTGACGTCTTTCCGCGCAACAAGGGGAGGACGCGCGTCGGGTACACGATGCTGGAAGTGGACGGCTTTCCCGCGGAATGGGTGAAGAACGGGAACGGCCTCGACGAGGTCTGGGTGCCGTCGGCGTTCAATCGCGACGGCTTCGTCGCGTCGGGCCTCACGACGCCCGTCCACGTGATGCCGCTCGGCGTCGACGTCGACCACTTCCACCCCGGCATCACGGGCTTTCCGAATCCCGCCGGCGACTTCGTGTTCCTCGCCAGCTTCGAATGGGGCGAGAGGAAGCGCGCCGACATGATCCTGAAGGTCTTCAACCAGACCTTTCGCCGCAGCGACCCAGTCGTGCTCGTCTGCAAGGTCATCAACGTCAACAAGCCGACGAACGTGGGGCGCCAGATCGAGGCGCTCGGGCTCTCCGCGGCGGGCGGGCGCATCGCCTTCCTCCACAACAGGGAATTCCCGTACCACCAGCTCGGGGCGCTGTACCGCTCGGCGGACTGTTACATCTCCGCCGGGCGCGGCGAGGGCTGGGACATGCCGCTCATGGAGGCGATGGCGTGCGGCCTGCCCTCCATCGCGACCGACTGGGGCGCGCACACGGAGTTCGTCCACGGCGGGATCTCGTACCCCCTCCGCATCCGAGGGCTCCTTCCGGCGGACGCGCGCGCGCCGTACTACAAGGGCTTCCGGTGGAGCGACCCCGACCCCGAGCACCTCGCGCATCTGCTCCGGCACGTCGCCGAGAACCGCGCGGAGGGGCGCGAGAAGGGCGCGCGCGCCGCGGCGGAGATGGCGGCACGCTGGACGTGGGCCGAGGCGGCTCGGCGCATCGCGGAGCGGCTGGACAGGATGGGCGCGTGAGCCCTCCATGACGAACCGCC
>DATGDV010000227.1:0-5809 GCA_035310685.1 Thermoanaerobaculia bacterium | reverse complement strand
TTTCATCGTCCGATGAAGGCAAGGTCACGAGCGCGCTGCAGGGACTCGAGAAGGAGTACCCCGACTCGCCCACGGCGCGCGCGAAGATCGTGTCGATGCTGAAGGATCCTCGCGAGAAGGTGCATCGCAAGGCGGCGCGCGTGCTCGGCGCGATCCATGCAAAAGTCGACGCCAAGGCGCTCGCGGACATCACGCCGCTCCTGAAGTCGCCGAACAAGGACGCGGTCGTCGACGGCCTCAAAGCCCTCCGCGGCCTCGACGCGGCCTCCACGGTGCCCCAGATCCTGCCGCTTCTTTCGAGCCCCGACGAGAACATCAAGCGGGACGCCTGCCGGACGCTGGCGGACATCGGAAGCGTTTCGGTCGTTCCGAGGATCGAGCCGCTTCTCAACGACCCCAACAAGAAAGTCCAGGAAGACGCCCGTCTCGCGATCGACAAGCTGAAGGCGAAGGGCAAGTAGCAAGGACGTGGTGCGGCCCTCCGGGCCGGGATTCGTCGCAGCGGCGCTCGGCGCGGTCTTTCTCGCCTACACGGTGATTCGCGCGGTGCGCGTGCCGTTGACCTGTGACGAAGCCTTCACAGGGACCCACTGGGTGGACCCGGGTCCGCTCGCGGCCCTGACGTTCGACGGTCCTGTGCGGTCGAACAACCACCTGCTCAACTCGCTCCTCTCGACAGCCTCCCAGGCGGTTCTCGGGAGGACCCCGTTCGCACTGCGTCTTCCGAACCTGATCGCGCATGCGGTTTTCCTCGTCGCGTCCTGGCGTCTTCTGTCGCGCGTCGCGGGAGAGGGCGTGGCTCTCGCCGGGTTCGCCCTTCTGAACGGGAACCCCCTTCTTCTCGAGCTCTTCGGCCTCGCGCGCGGATATGGACTCGCCCTCGGTTTCGCGGCGCCCGCTCTCTTGTATGCCGTGCGCGCGTTCGAGGTCGAGGAGATCCCCCTTCGGGAAGAGGCCGCGTGTTACGGGCTTCTCGTCTGCGGTGTTCTGGCGCAACTCATCGTCCTGGACGTCTTTGCGGCCGTCGCCGCGACGTTCGCCGGGTTGCGGTTCGTCCGACTTGCCCGGTCTCGGGCGGAGGGGCGGCTGCGGCGGGCCGCGCGGGAGAGCATCCCGGTCCTTGCAGCCTCGCTCGTTCTCCTCGCGACGGCCATGCCCATCATCGTGTGCCTGCGGCGCTCCGGCGCTCTTGATTTCGGGGGAACCGTCGGTCTCTGGTACGACACCGTCGGGTCCGTCGTCCGGATCTCGTTGCTCAACCTCTCGCCCTCGCTCGTTCGGGCGACGCTTGCGGGACTGGAAATCGCCCTGGCACTGCTCGCGGCCCTCGCGGTCTACAGACTCGCCCGGCCGGGGAAAGGCGCGCGCGTGTTCCTCGCGCTTCTCTCGATCCTGGTCGTTTCGTGCGTGGCCGTCCAGGCCCAGCACGTCTTCTTCGACGCGAAGTTCCCCGAGAACCGGATCGCGATCGTGTTTCTTCCGCTCCTCGTCTTCGCCCTTGCGGCGGCCTGCGGAGCGACGCCGGCTCCGCTCGATCGTGTCGCCGGCCTTGCGCTCGGGGTCGCCGGAATCTCGGCTCTCGCGCTGTTCGCGCGGCGCGCGAATCTGTGGCGTTCGGATCTCTGGTGGTTCGACATGGACAACGTGCACATGCTCCAGGACCTCGACCGGCTGCGCGTGAGCCGGCCCGGCGCCTTCCATTCCGTGCGCCTTTCCGTCACCGATTCCATGGAACCGTCGCTCAACTGGTACCGGCGGACGGAAGAGTTCTCGTTCCTCGCCCCGATCTCGCATGACGGCCCGTTCCGGCCCGCGGACTACACGTTCGTTTTCGGTCAGGACGAAACGGAGGCGGCCCGTCGCGGGTATGGCGTCCTGGCGCGTTACCCGGCGACGGGGAACGTCCTTCTCGAGCCTCCCGGCTCCCCGCCGTCAGCGCGATGAGGTCGGGAGTGGCGGGAGCTCCGGAGGCTTCGCGCCCGGCCGGAATCCGGCCGGAGAGATCCAGTCCACGTCGAGGACGAAGATCCGGGGGTCTTTCGGCACCCAGCGTTCGCCCGCGAGCCGGTGGACCTCGTAGTGCAGGCGTGGCGTGATGGCGAAGCCCGTCGTCCCGACCCGGCCGATCGGTCCACCTCGCGACACATGCTGGCCCCTCCTCACGAGGGGGAGGGCGAGGTGCCCGTAGATCGTGCGCGTGCGGGCGTCGTGGGTCAGCACGACGATCGTCCCGAGGCGCCTCCACGTCGCGTCCGCGTGGCGCGAGACGGGGCCCGCGTACGCGACGACACCCGCCGCGGGCGCCGTCACGGTCGTTCCCGCGGGAGACGCGAGCGTCAGGCCCGTGCAGAACTCGTCGCGCCGCGTCACCTCGGACGCGTGCCAGCCGAACACCTCGATCGGCACGGACGAGGAAGGCTCCACGGGAGCCCGGGAGGGGACGGAAACCGGGTCAAAGCCGGCGGAAAGGGGGCCCGGCAGCGCCGCGAGGCGCCGACGGAAAAGCTCGAGAACCCGGGCGCGCCGCGCGAGGTCCGCGCCTTCCGACTCCATCGCCGCGGGATTCCGGGGGACGGCCTCCCTCGGTTCCGCGGGGAATCCGGCTGGCAGCGGGATTTCGAGGATCGCCCCGATGCGGGCGAGAAACAGCTCGTCCGCCGCGAGACGGTTGCCGAGGGCGAGTGCGCGCCGCCCGACGGACGCGAACGATTCGGCGCCTCGCCGTGCGGTCTCGCGGATCGCGCGGCGGTCGGCGGCATTCACCGCGTCCGAAACCACGTGGGGCGCGCCCGCGAGGCCGAGGACGATGAAAGTCCCGCTGGAGAGGAGAAAGCCCGCGAGCGCGGCCCCGCCGAGCGCCCCGATTTCGAAAGAGCGGCTCTTCTTGGCCGGATCGCCGGGGTGAACCCGCAAGAGACTCATGGTGCGGCCGGAACGACGGTGGGGCCGGATCCGATCTGGATGCCGAGAAGGCGGCGATCCCGCCTGGAGGCGGGCCGGAACGGATCCACGGCGCGGATCCGAAGGACGCCCCGCGCGCCGGGAGGGATAGGGACCTCGAGCCTCCTCCACGCGCCCGGCGGCAGGGTCACGCGTCCGCGAAGGACGTCGTCGAAAAAGACGTCGAGGGCCGCGGGGCGCCCGTCGGGCCGCCCGTCTCTGACCTGCAGCGTGAGCATCATCGAACCCGATCCCGTGGGGAGCGCCGGGCGCTCGACGACCCATGCCGCGGACGCGCCCGTCCACCGGAACGGCCTGCCGCCCGGGTCCCGCTCGACGTCGAATACGCCGGCGCTCGATGAATTCCGGAACGCGGCCTCCGCGGAACGGGTGTCCCAGGCTCGCGCGACGACCCCCCCGATCGCGCAGACGAGAGCGCCCGCGAGCACGACCGGCACGACGGCGACGAGAAATCGTCCCGTGTGGCCGTCCTCGCGAAGCGGGAGCCGGGCCGTGAGCAGCCCCACGAACGCCGCGATCTCGGCGTAGACGAGATGAGAGCCGAACAGGAAGACGACCCCGAGACCGATCATGGACGCCGCGGCGGCGGCGCGCAGAACGGACTCGTCGTCGTGGGAGTCGCCCTCGAGCGTGAGCGCGCGCCCGGCGGACCGAATCACGCCGAGCAGCAGGAGGGCGAGCAGCGACGCGCCCGCGAGACCGGACTCCGCGAGCGTTCCGAGATAGAGGGAAGGAGGGTGGTCGCTCGTGCGCACGGAGTGGCCGAGCTCCTTCGAGGCGAGGTCGGGAAACACGATGCGGAACGCTCCCAGTCCGATGCCCGTGACCGGATGCTCGCGAAACGCCTCCCATGCGCCCTCGTAGAGCAGAAGGCGGCTGCGAGTCTCCTCGAAGGGCGTCGGCTGCGTGCGGAACGGCGCCTCGAGCCGGGCGAGGAGCGCGGAGCGGACGGCTCCGCGATTCGGCCACGAGAGCGCCGCCGCGAGAACGAGCGCCGAGAGAATGGCGAGCGCCCCGATCGTCCCGGCGACGCGCCGCCGGGCGCCGCCGCTTTCACCCGCTGCGAGTCGCGTGAGTCCCCAGAGGACGAAGACGAGTGTCGCCGTGACGGTGCCGACGAGCCCCGCGCGGGAACCCGCGTCGGCGAGAACCACGAGAAGCGCGGCCCCGGCCACAGACGCGAGAAGCCTGCGCGTGATGGTGCCGGTGGCCGCGAGCGCGAGGAGCGGGACGATCAGAAGGGCGACGGCGACACCCGCCGCCGACGGGTCGGTGAAGGTGCTCTGGGCCCGGTGCCACTCGGCCCACCGCCTGGAACGCAGGAGCGGAAGAGCGCCGGTTTTCTGGAGCAGCGCCACCCCTCCGGCAAGAAGGGCGCTCGCGAGAAGAGCGCGGTCCAGCAGGGCGGAGCGCCCCGCCGCCACGAACCTCGCCGCGATCCGGTGCATGCCGGCCGCGACGAGCAGCGGCAGCAGGGCCCCGAGGACGCTCGGAAGAACCTGGCGCGCGTCCTCGCCGAGAACGTTGATCGTGAAGGGGGGGCCGACGCCGCGGGTCAGGAGATAGCTCGTCCGGAGCCCCACGAAAGCCGACGCGCCGGAGACCGCCGAGACGGCCGCGAACGCGCGAAAGGGCACGAGGAGCGGCGGCCGCCGGACGGGAGGGCGCATGTCGTAGAGGTCCTTCAGGCTCGCTCCGGCGAAATAGCCGAAGAGGACGAGCGGCGTAGCGGCGAGAGGCTCGCTCGCGCCGAAGGCGAGCGCGGACACGCCGCCGAGCGTCGCCGCCAAAAAAGCGAGCACGAATGCGGACGCCGGCGACGCGAGCGCCACGCCGAAAAGGACGAGAGCCGCGAGGGCCACGGCCGTGCGATAGCCGGCGAAGGGAGGCAGCATGAGCGGGAACACGAACGCGAGAAGAGCCGCCCAGCCGAGGCAACCCAGCAGAGCCGCCATCGCGCGGCTCATCGCGGCTCTCCGGGCGCGAGGCCGATGAAGAGCCTGCGGAAATCGGAGCTGCCGGTCAGCTCGTGCGGGACGAACGTCGGGCGCCCGCTCACGCGAAGCACCCGCGCCCCCGAGGGAAACGGCACGTCGAGATTCCTCGTCGACCCCCCGGGAACCTCGACCGGCGCCTCGCTCCGCCCGTCGACGTCGATCACGAGAGTCACCGGGGCGCCGTCCGGGCGCGCGTTCCGGACGCGGAACGACACGGACGTCTCGTCCGGCCGGAGCTCGCGGTAGATGCGCGGGCCGCTCCAGCGAAACGGGCTCGTCGAGCGTCCGGAGGAGTAGAGGCCGATCCAGCGCCCGAGCCGGAACGGCGCCGAGGGGCTCGCGCTCGGGAGGGCCGCCACGATCGCGCCCACGATTCCCGCTGCCGCGAGGATTTCCGGGACGTGCGCCCCGCGACCTTCCGTCTCCCGGGGGGCCTTTTCGCGCTCCTCGGCGGGCGGTCCGAGAAGAAAGGCCGCGACGAGGCTCGTGAGAAGGCCGATCTCGGTGAAGCGCAGGTGCGAGCCGGTCTGACAGGCGACGAGGAACGCGAGAAGCGTGGCCCCGGCTGCGCGCGCCGCCGGGTCGAGCGGCACCTTCGTGAAGGCGGCTTCCCAGGCGCGGCAAACGAGCGGAGCGACCGCGCAGAGCGCGAGGACGAGCCCGGGCAACCCGCATTCGGCGGCGACTTCGAGGAGCGCGTTCGTGGCGCTGTCCGTCACGAAGATCTCCCCGTGGCGGCGCGCGTAGGCCCCGGGAAACTCGTAGGGAAACCCGGCGAGGCCGATCCCCGAGAGCGGCTCGTCCCACGTCATCTCGAGCGCCGTCCGCCAGAAGAGCGTGCGATGGTTCGC
>DATGDV010000226.1:0-1572 GCA_035310685.1 Thermoanaerobaculia bacterium | reverse complement strand
AGGAGGAGATCCGTTCGCTCGATCTCTCGCTTGCGAATCCCGACGTGTTCCGCGACGGGGAAAAGGTCCGTCAGGTCAAATCCGCGCGCGAGCAGGCCCGGAAGACACTCGAGGCGAAGCTGTGGGAGTGGGAGGAGACGTCCCGCAAGCTCCAGGCGGGTGCGGAGGTCCCGGCGTGAGCGCCGCCACGCCTCAGGGTCCCGGCGCGGCCTCGATCCTCGCGGTCGGCAGCGAGCTGCTCGGCACCGCGCGTCTCGACACGAACTCGCTGTACCTCACGAGCCGGCTCGACGCCCTCGGGATCCCGGTCGTGCGGAAGGTCTGCGTCGGCGACGGCTGGGCCGACCTTCTCGCCGAGATCCGCCTCTCGCTGGAGCGCGCTCCGCTCCTCGTCGTGACCGGTGGGCTCGGACCCACGGAGGACGACCGCACGAAGGAGGCCGTCGCGAAGGTGCTGGGACGCGCCCTCGTCCGCGACGAGGCGATCCTCCTGCGACTCAAGGAGCGCTTTCGCCGGCGCGGCCTGGAGATGCCGAAGGTGAACGAGAAGCAGTCCGACGTGATCGAAGGCGCGGTCGTCCTGGAGAACCATCGCGGCTCGGCTCCCGGCTTCCTCGTGGCGGCGGGGAGCTCGACCGTCGTCCTCCTGCCCGGAGTTCCGCTCGAGATGAAGGCGATGTGGGCCGATGCCGTGGAGCCCCTTCTCGCGCGCGGCGCCGCAGCAGGCCTTCACCGGCGCACGCTGAAGATCGCGGCGCTGCCCGAAAGCGTCGTGGAGACGCTCGCCAGGCCCGTCTATGCCGCCTATCCCGACGTTCCGTTCACGATCCTGGCCGCGCCCGGCGAGGTCCAGCTCCAGTTCAAGGCGCGCGGAACCTACGAAGAGGCGTCGCGGGTCCTCGATCGCATCGAAGCCGACTTCAACAAGGCGCTTTCAGGCGAGATCTTCGGCCGCGACGACGACACCCTCGAGGGCGTCGCGGGCGATCTGCTGCGCGTGAAGGGCCAGACGCTCGCGCTCGCCGAGTCGTGCACGGGAGGCCAGCTCGCCGAGCGCGTCACGGAGATCCCGGGATCCTCGGACTATTTTCTCGGCGCCGCCGTTACCTACGCGAACGCGGCGAAGGCCGACCTCGTGGGCGTCTCGGCCGCCACGCTCGAGAGGCACGGGGCGGTCTCGGAAGAGACCGCGCGCGAGATGGCGCTCGGCGCGCGCAAGAGATTCGGCGCGACGATCGGCCTCGCGACGACCGGCATCGCGGGCCCGGGCGGCGGCACGCCGGAGAAGCCCGTGGGCACCGTGCACGTCGCGCTCGACGCGGCGGACGGGACGCGCCTTCACCGGAGGCTTCTCCTGCCGGGGGAGCGCTCGCTCATCCGGCGCTGGACGACCTCGGCCGCGCTCGGGATACTGCGCAAGCACCTTCTCGGCGTCGCCGAGGGGGGACGCCGGTGACGCGCGAGCTCGTCTGCCTCGTCGCAGCCTACCTGCTCGGGTCGGTCTCCTTCGCGATCATTCTCGTGCGGGTGTTTCGCGGCGTGGACGTGAGGCGCGAAGGCTCGGGCAACGCC
>DATGDV010000225.1:0-2200 GCA_035310685.1 Thermoanaerobaculia bacterium | reverse complement strand
AGGAGGTCCTGCCGCCCTCTCCCGAGGAGCTGGAGCGGGATCGTCGCATGGAACTGCTTCTGGATGAATGTGTTACGGCTTCGCCGGCACCGATTTTCGAAGCGGAGCTCACGGCCAGGGTGATGGCTGCGCGTCCCTTCGCCGCCTGGGAAGTCCGCCGGGCACGGGCATGGCGCGTCCCGGCCCTCGCGGCTGCCGCCCTTTTCGCGGCCAGCCTGGCCATCTTCCTCGCTCCCCTCTGGTCGCTCGGACCCGCGACGGCGCTCGATACGTGGGCGCGCGTGATGGCTGCGGGAACGGCGGGAGGCCTTCCGGCGCTTCTCGCGGCGGGGCCTGCGCTCGCGAGCGCCCTCGCAGCGGCTCTCGCCGGCGAGCAGGGCACGCGGGCGGCGCTCGCCGCGGCCTTGCTCGCCTCGGGCAGCGCGTTCGCCCTTCTCGCGCGGCGGCTGGCGCGGCGTCCCGCCCGCCTGCTCGCCGGCGCGCGCCGCGGCTGACTCGGGTGCGGGTGAGCTGCTCGACGCGCTCGGCCGGAAGACGGGCGATCCGCGCTCTCGTCCCGCTTCTCATCCTCGGATTTGCGCCGAGGAGCCCGGCGGACGATGGCTCCCTCTCGATTCCAAAGGGCACGTCCCGCGCCGGTGACGTCGTGGTTCTCGGAAGAAAGATCCTTCTGGAAGGTGAATTGGAAGGGAGCGCCGTGCTCGTCGGAGGAGCCAGCGCGGCCGTGTCGGGCCGCATTCATCGCGACCTCATCCTCCTCGGCGCGAACGCGACGGTCCGCCGGGGCGCCCGCATCGACGGCGACGTGCTCTCGGTGGGCGGTTCTCTCACCTTCGAGGAAATCCCCGGTGGTCGCTCTTCGAACGCGAAAACGAGCGCGACGACGCCGCAGGTTGGCGGGCGCATCCGGACGATCACCGCTCTCGAGGCGGCCGTCGTCTCCGAGCTGGAGACGTCGCCGCTGACGGCCGGCAAGAGCTCGCCGCTCGTGTTTTCCTTCCGGCTGTTCCTTCTCTTCTGCTGGCTCGTCGTCTCCATGGGGCTTCTCCTTCTCGCGCCCCGTCCTCTCCTCCGGGCGGCGGACGAAAGTCGCGGCCGTCTCGCGTTTCTCGCCACGCTCGGAGCGACCGCCGTCCTCACCGCCGTTCTCCTCGCGGCATTCGCGCTCTCCGTGCTGCCGGCCCGGCTCGCGCTCGTCCTCGGCGTCGCTCTGCTCGCCGTTCTCGCCGTCGCGAAGATCTTCGGCCTGGCGGCGCTCTTCGTCGTCCTGGGCCGCCGCGTGACGAGGAGCGCCGTTCGCGGCGATCTTCTCTTCGGCGACCCGTCGTCGCTCGCCCTCGGCCTCCTCCTTCTCGGCCTCGCGTCGCTCGTGCCCGTCGCAGGGCCCTTCGCCTGGGGTCTCGCCTCGCTCGCGGGAATCGGCGTCTCGCTCGCGGCAGCCGCTTCACGGGAGCCGCGTCTCGTATTGGCCGCCTCCTGATAGGCTCGGGCGAAGAGCCCTCGCGAAGGGCCACGAAGGAGAACGAGATCCCATGACACAAGGAACGATCGGCGTCGTGGGCGCCGGACAGATGGGCGCGGGCATCGCGCACGTGGCGGCGCTCGCCGGCAAGAAAGTCGTGCTCGTCGACGTCACGCCCGACCTCGCGGGAAAAGGGCTTCGGGGGATCGAGAAGAACCTCTCGCGCCAGGTCGACAAGGGCAAGGTCACGGGTCCAGACCGGGACGCGGCGCTCGGGCGCATCGTTCCGACGGCCGATCTTTCGAAGCTCGCCGAGGCCGGCCTCGTCATCGAGGCGATCGTCGAGAACGAAGGCGTCAAGAGAGACCTGTTCGCACGCCTCGACGCGCTCGTTCCGCCCCTCACGATCCTCGCGACGAACACGTCCTCGATCTCCATCACGCGCCTCGCCGCCGGCACGAAGAGGCCCGAGCGCTTCATCGGCATGCATTTCATGAATCCCGTGCCCGTCATGGCGCTCGTCGAGGTGATCCGCGGGATCGCGACGTCGGACGAGACGACGGAGGCCGTGCTCGCCCTCGCGAAGGAGCTCGGGAAGACGCCGCTCCTCTGCCGCGACTTTCCCGGCTTTGTCGCGAACCGCATTCTCATGCCGATGCTGAACGAGGCTTTTTTCGCCGTCCACGAAGGCGTCGCGACGCCCGAGGCGGTGGACGGAATCATGAAGCTCGGCATGAA
>DATGDV010000224.1:0-7024 GCA_035310685.1 Thermoanaerobaculia bacterium | reverse complement strand
GCCATCTTCCAATGCCTGGACGGTAAGCCGCCTGAATCGGTGCGTCGGCTTTGGCTGACTGCCTCCGGCGGCCCCTTCCGCTCCACGCCGAAGGCCGAGTTTCCCGCCATCACCGTGGAACGCGCGCTCAAGCATCCGTCGTGGGTCATGGGCCGCAAGATCACTATCGACTCCGCCACGCTGTTCAACAAAGGGCTCGAGATGATCGAGGCCCGCTGGCTGTTCGGAGTGCCGGGCAAGAAGATCGGCGTCGTCATCCACCCGCAATCGATCGTCCACTCGATGGTCGAGTACGTCGATGGCTCGGTTCTCGCGCAGATGTCGCCGAACGACATGCGTTTCCCGATCCTCTATGCGCTCACGTATCCCGAGCGCGTTCCGACGCCGCTCGAAGGACTCGACCTCCTGTCGCTCGGAAAGCTCGAGTTCCTGCCGCTCGATCCGACCCGGTATCCGGCCGTGGGGCTGGCGTATGCCGCGCTCGAAACCGGCGGCTCGGCTCCGGCCGTGCTGAACGCGGCGAACGAGGTCGCCGTTCAGGCTTTCCTCGATCGCCGCATTCCGTATCCGGCGATCGTCGAAACGGTCGCCCGGATCCTCGGCAGACATCGCGTCATGCGCGTGGCATGCGTCGCGGAGGCGCTCGAAGCCGACGCGTGGGCGCGGCGTGAGGCCGCCGGGCTCCTTCCCCTTCTCGAAACCCGATCGCGCGGGGCAACCGCCCGCGCTCTTCCCGCGTAGGAATCCCGAGGCCTCATGACCATCCCGACCAACATCCTCGCCCTGATCTTCGTGCTGTCGTTCCTCATCGTGTTTCACGAGGGAGGACATTTCCTCGTCGCGAAGCTGTTCAAGTTTCCCGTCGAGATCTTCTCGCTCGGCTTCGGCAAGCGGCTCTTCGGATGGAAGAAGAGGGAGACCGACTACCGCGTCTCGCTCATTCCGCTCGGCGGCTACGTGAAGGTCGTCGGCCTCGGGCCCGACGAGAGCGACGTCGTGCAAGGCACCGCCGAAGCGGCGGTCACGCAGCCCGGGACGCGCTTCCAGCGCCTCCTCATCCTCTTCGCCGGCCCGGGCGTGAACCTCGTCCTCGCGTTCCTCCTCACGGCCGTCGCGTTCCTCATCGGAGTCGAGGTCGCGAAGTATAAGGGCGAGGCCCCGGTCGTGAAGGTCGTGGATCACGGGAGCCCGGCCGAGAAGGCGGGAATCCGCGAGGGCGACCGCATCGCGACGATCTCGGGCAAGCCCGTGAGGACGTGGGAGGAGGTCGAGCTCGAGACCGGCCTCGCCCCGCGCGAGGAGCTCACGGTCGGCGTCGAGCGCGGCGGCAAGCCGTTCACGCTCCTGCTCACGCCCGAGCCGCGCTCGAAATACGACATCGGCTACACGGGGCTGAATCCCTACATCCCGGCCGTCGTCGCGCGGATCGTCCCCGGCTATCCCGGCGCGAAGGCCGGCCTGCAGGTCGGCGATCGCATCGTCTCCGTCGGCGGCAAGCCCGTCGTCCTCTATTTCGAGGTCGTGCGCTTCATCCGCGAGGCGGCGGCCGCGTTCGACAAGGAGGGCCCCAGGCCCATCGAGATGGTCGTGTCGCGGAACGGCGAGACGAAGACGCTGAACGTGGTGCCCGTGAAGGAAGGCGAGAACTGGCGCATCGGCTTCGCGCCGAAGGAGGAGACGATCATCCGCCGCTTCTCGCTCGGCGACGCGTTCGCGGCGTCGTGGCGCGAGAACGTCCGGCAGGTCCAGGTGACGGGTCAGATCGTCGGCCGCCTCTTCCGCGGGACGGGCTCCATGCGCCAGTTCTCGGGCCCGATCGACATCGCGAAGTTCTCGGGAGAGGCGGCGCGCTCGGGGCCGTCCGCTCTCGTTCTCCTCATGGGCATCCTGTCGCTCCAGCTCGGGATCCTGAATCTCCTGCCGATCCCGCTGCTGGACGGCGGCCAGATCTTCGTCACGCTCCTCGAGGCCGTGGCGCGGCGCGACTTCTCGCTCAAGGTGAAGGAGCGGCTTCTGCAGGCCGGCTTCGTCTTCCTGGTGCTCGTCATGGTGACCGTCCTCTACTTCGACGTCCTGAAGAACGTCAGCTTCTGATGGCCCCGGGGACGATTCGCCCGCGCCACGCGACCGTCGGCGTGCGGGTGGGAAACGTGCAGGTCGGGGGCGGGGCGCCCATCGTCGTCCAGTCCATGGCGAACACGGACACCGCCGACGTCGCGGCCACGGTCCAGCAGGCCCTCGAGCTCGCGGAGGCGGGCTCCGAGCTCGTCCGCGTCACGGTGAACGTGGACGAGGCGGCGCGGGCCGTCCCCGAGATCCGGAGACGCCTCTTCGACGCGGGCTGCGGCGTGCCCCTCATCGGAGACTTCCACTACAACGGGCACGTTCTCCTCGTGAAATACCCGGAGATGGCGAAGGCGCTCGACAAGTACCGCATCAACCCCGGGAACGTGGGCACGGGCAAGAGGCGCGACGAGCAGTTCGCGACGATCTGCTCCGTCGCGCGCGACCTCGGCCGGCCCGTGCGCATCGGCGTCAACGGCGGCTCGCTGAACCAGGAGCTCGTCACGCGCAAGATGCAGGAGAACACGGACCGCGATCTCGGCCGCTCGTCCGAGGAGATCGTCAACGAGTGCATGGTCCTTTCGGCTCTCGAGTCCACGGAGCTCGCGCTCGAGACCGGCATGAGGAAGGACCAGATCGTCATCTCGTGCAAGGTCTCGCGACCGAACGACCTCATCGCCGTGTACCGGGAGCTCGCGGGGAAGACCGACCAGCCGCTTCACCTCGGCCTCACGGAGGCCGGCATGGGGACGAAGGGGCTCGTGTGGTCGTCGGCGGCGATGGGCGTCCTCCTGAACGAGGGGATCGGCGACACGATCCGCGTCTCGCTCACGCCCCGCCCGGGCGGCGACCGGCGCGAGGAGGTCTATGCCGCGTGCGAGCTCCTCCAGTCGCTCGGCCTTCGCAGCTTCGCGCCGTCCGTCACCGCCTGCCCCGGCTGCGGCCGCACGACCTCCACGGGATTCCAGGAGCTCGCCGAGCGGATCCAGAGCTACGTCCGCGAGCAGATGCCCGTGTGGAAGACGCGCTACGAGGGCGTCGAGACGATGACGCTCGCAGTCATGGGCTGCATCGTGAACGGCCCGGGCGAGTCGAAGGCCGCGAACATCGGAATTTCGCTTCCGGGAACGGGCGAGGCGCCGAGCTGTCCGGTCTACATCGACGGCCAGAAGTTCACGACGCTCAAGGGCACGCACGAGGAGCTGTCGGACGCGTTCCGGAAGCTCGTGGACGATTACGTCGCGACGAAGTACGCGAAGAAGGATCCCGGGCCGGCGTGATCTGAGCCGTCGCGCTCAGCTCCCCGGCCGCCCCTTCCTTTCGAAGCGCGCCTTGAGCCTCTTCGAGAGGGCGATCTGCTTGGCGTAGTTCAGGGAGTAGACCGCGATCGGAGCGCCCGCCACGTTGAACGGGACCGCCGCCAGCGCGAGGAGAAAGTGGCGCGCCTTCTCGGTCGGCGTGTACGCGGGGTTCCTGAAGTCGACGACCGAGCGGTAGTACTTGCCGAGCAGCTCGTAGACGTCGCCGAGGACCTTCGTGAAGCCCATCTCGACGCCCCAGGAGAGGCATTCGCCCGTCCGGACCGAGGAGAGGAACTCCCGCCAGGTCGCGCCCGGCGCCATCGTGAAGACGGACGCGACGGGCGGATACGTGTGGGCGTCCGAACCGCCGACGAGGGCGAGCGAGCCGCGCTTCTCCTTGGCCGCCGTGAGGAGGTCCTCGACGAGCGCGTTGTGCTGGTAGGCCATCGAGCCGTTCTTCACCTCGAAGACGTCGAAGAGCTCGAGCATCGTCGTGAAGAAGTCCTCCGGAGCCTGCCGCATGCGGTAGGACTGGAAGAGGTGGTTCGCCGAGTAGAGAAGCCCTTCGCTCCTCAGGTACTCGACGAGGTCGAAGATGTTGCGCCGTTTCCGGTCGATGACCTTCCACTGCGGGAGAGAAAGGTCGAAGACGTTCACGTGGATGCGATGGCCCGTTCGGGGGAAGAACGTCTCGATCTCGGCCGAAGGGAAGAAATCCGCGTAGTCCGGATGGCGGTCCTGGAACTTCAGACAGCCGTCCACGGTGTCGTGGTCGGTGAACGTCACGAAGTCCATGCCGCGGCTCTTGGCGAGGCGGTAGGTTTCCTCGGGGTCGTTGTACGAGTCGCGCGTGTTCGCGACCCGGAAGTACTTGAACACGGACGCGTTCGTGTGCAAGTGGAGATCGGCCCGCGCGAGCGGCAACGCCGGCCGGGCCTCGGTCTCGGCGGAGTCAGGGGTGAGGGAGGGGGTATCCGCCATGGGAAAGGCAGTCTCCCGGTCCGCGCGGGGCGAGTCAAGGACCCTGGCCGCGAGCCTGCTAAAGTCGATTCGCCATGGGAGGAGTGTTCGGAAGAGTGATCTATGCGTTGTTGCTGGCCGGCGTCCTCGCCACGGCGACCTGGGTGTCTTTCACGCGATTCGTGGCGGGGAAATCGCTCATGGTGCCGAACTTCACGAACCTCACCGCGGAGGAGGCGGCGACCCTCGCGGCCGAGCGCGGCCTCGAGGTGAAGGTGGATCCCGCGCAGGAGAGTTTCGACGATGCGATCGCCGCGCATCGCGTGCGAAGCCAGATACCGGCCGCGAACACCGCGGTCAAGGGCGGACAGACGATCCGCCTCGCGCTCTCGCTCGGTCCCCGCGCGGTCCGAATGCCTGATCTCACCGGCCTGTCGGCGCGCGCCGCGGCGCTCACCATCGCGAAGGCGGGACTCAAGGAAGCCGCGGTGGCCTCGATCCGGCTGCCCGGCGCCGCCGGAGTCGTCGCCCAGGGAATTGCGCCCGGGTCGATTACGCCTCCCGATTCGCCGGTCGACCTGCTCGTGAACCGCGGCGTGCCGGACGTCGCCTGGGTGATGCCCGACCTCATCGGCCGCGATTTCGAGCGCGTGCGGATGGCTTTCGAGGAGAGGGGATTCCGCATCGGCGGGGTCAAGAGCCAGTCGTACGAGGGCGCCGTCGCCGGCACGATCCTCCGGCAGTTCCCGCTCGCGGGCTCGCCGGTCACGCGGCGCGATGCCCTTTCCTTCGTGATCGCCTCCGCCGAGGGGGGTGCATGAGCGTCGCCCTCGCGCCCTCGCTCCTCTCGGCGGACTTCTCCCGGCTCGGCGAGGCCGCGCGCGCCTGCGAGGCCGGCGGCGCCGACTGGATTCACTTCGACGTCATGGACGGGCACTTCGTCCCGAATCTGACCGTCGGGCCGATCGTCCTGAATGCGCTCCGGAAGGTGACGCGCGTGCCGTTCGACGTCCATCTCATGATCGAGGAGCCGCTCTCGACGCTCGACCAGTACCTCGATGCGGGCGCGTCGCGCGTCGCCGTGCACGTCGAGGCCGAGCCTCATCTTCACCGGTTCGCCCAGCACGCGCGCGGGCGAGGCGTGAGCCCCGGCGTGGCGGTCAACCCCGGCACCGCGCTCGCGGCGCTTGACGAGGCGCTTCTCTTCGCCGATTTCATCCTCGTGATGACCGTCAACCCGGGCTGGGGAGGTCAAGCCTTCATCGAAGGCTCGATCGAACGAGTGGCGCGGCTGTCCGAGACGATCCGGAGCTCGGGCTCGCGGGCGACCATCGCGGTGGACGGCGGCGTCGGCCCCGGGAACATCGGCGACCTCGTCCGGGCGGGAGCGCGGCATTTCGTCGCGGGCGCGTCCGTTTTCTCGGCAGGGGACGTGCCGGGGGCGATCAGGCGTCTTCGGGAGGCCGCCGGATCGGCCGGAACTTTGCGTGCTTGAAAGGCCGCGCAAGTCCGTGCATCCTTCGCAATCGATGTCGCGACAACCGCGCCCCCGCCTCCTTGCCGCCGTGATGTTCGGCGCCGGTCTCGCGCTTCTGTCCGGCTGCAGCACGTCGAACGATGCCGCCAAGCTGACACGCGAGCTCCTGACGATGCCGAAGGAAGAGGCCTACGCCCGGGGCGAGGCGCTCGTGAAGAAGAAGAAGTACGAGACGGGCCGCCAGTACCTGCGTTTCGTGGCCGAGAACTACGCGAACGACCCGATCGGACGGCAAGCTGCGCTTCGCCTTGCCGACTCGTTCTTCGACGAGAAGACGCAGCTCGGTTACCTCGAGGCGGGCGTGAGGTACAAGGATTTCCGGAATCGCTACCCGTCGCACCCGAAGTCCGACTACGCCCTCTTCCGCCTCGGCCAGTGCTCGGATCGGCAGGCCGAGCGTCCGGACCGGGAGCAGGGCAACACGCGCCTCGCGGCGACCGCCTACCGCGAGCTCGTCATCAATTATCCCGACTCGCCTTACGCCACGGAGTCGCGTGCGCGACTCGGCGTCATGCGAGGCCTCCTTGCCGAGCACGAATACCTCGTGGGCCACTTCTACCTCAGGCGCAGGGCATGGCGGGCGGCGAAGGGCCGGATGGACACGATTCTGGCGGCGTATCCCGAGTACGCGAACCTCGACAAGGTCCTCTACGAGGCCGGCCTTCTCGAGACGAAACTCGGCAACAAGGAGGGGGCGCGCACGCTCTGGGAGCGGCTCGCGCGCGACTACCCTGCGAGCCCGCTCGTGAGGAAGGTGCCCGCGCCGCCGGCCCTGGTGGCCGCACCGGTCCGGGCGGCCGGCGGCTGACGCGCCTCTCGAAAAAGCGCCTGATTTGACGCAACCGCTTTCGATGCGGTAACTTAGGGCGCTTCTTCGTCACGTTCTCGCTCGGCTCTGCCGTCCCTTGGGCACCGTTTTCGAGCAGGAGGTCGTCATGCGTCACCCTCTGGCTGCTCTCACGGCGGGCATCCTCCTCGCCATCCCGTCCGTACTTCGGGCGTCGGACGAGCCGCGCGTTGCTCTGAGTCAGGAGCAGCCCGCCGCGACTCCGTCCCGTCTCGAAAAGATCGTCAGGCCGCAGACGGTAACCGGGCCGATTCCGATCGGCGTGGAAGCGGATGTCTACTGCTCGGGCTATGTCGGGGACCCGGCCGAGATCTT
>DATGDV010000223.1:0-2294 GCA_035310685.1 Thermoanaerobaculia bacterium | reverse complement strand
CTTCGGCCTCAGGGCGTTCGAGGAGGACATTCCCTACGAGGGCGCCGTCTCGGGTGTGTTCTTCGGCCTCGGCTTCCTCGCGAAGGGCTATGCGGTCGGCCTCTATCTGATCCCGCTCATTCTCGCTCTCGCAGCGCGGCCGCGCCTGTTCGGGCTCGGCCGGACGAAACACGCGCTCGCGCTCCTCGGCTCGGCCTTCGTCCTCGTCGGCTTCTCCCACCTCCTTGCGGTGTTTCTCTTCCGGCGCCCGGCCTTCGGCTTCCAGCTCGCGACCGCATTCGGGGCATCGGAAGCCGCGTCGCGGGCGGCGGCGCTCCCGACGGCGTTCGGGGTCGACGTCCTGACTCTCGTGCGATCGCTGTTCTTCTTTCTGCCTCTCGCGGCGCTCGGGGTGGTCTTCCTCGGGCGTCGCGTGGGCGAGTCGGAGATCGCATCGGGGGCGACGGGAGGCGACCGCCGCCTCGCGCACGGCGTCCTCTGGGGGGCCTACGTCGTCGAGCTCCTCATCCTCGTCGCCGTCGCGGGACGGTACCGCCTCTCGTCGATTCCCGTCATGCCGGCGCTCGCCGCGTTCACGGGGCTCGGCGGCACGTGGCTCATGCTCGCGGCGAGTCGAAGGACCTCGCCGCTCGCGCGCCGCCTCGTGAGGGGCGTCCTCGTCGTCCTCCTCGCGTGGGGGGGGATCGAGGCCGCGCGCCAGATCCGGCACGATCTCCTCACGCATCGCACGGGCGCGCGCCAGCTCGCGGACCAGATCGCACCCGCGCTTGCACCCTTCCCGCCCGCGATTCCGTCGTTTCGCGCGACCGAGCCCGAAGGGCTGGAGTTCCGGCTCTTCCGAACGGGCCTGTCGTGGGAAGGCGTGACCACGGCTGCGGCGATCGAGGACGAGGTGCGTGCCGGGCGCTTGCGCTGCTGGGCCTACCGCCCGAACGGGGGCATTCCTCCCCTCGAGGTCACGTCCTGGCTCGAAGCGCATGCGCGCGAGATCTCGGACGACGTGAACGCCCGCGCGGGCCGCGTCACCGGCCTCAAGGTCTTCGTCCCATAATCCTTCGCCATGACGACCGTCCTCTTCGCCGATCGCGACGGCGCTTCCTTCGGCCCCCTCGGCGCGCGCGTCGTACCGGCTCTCCTCCCGCTCGGCGGCATCCCCGCGCTCGAACACGCGCTGGAGGCGCTCGTCCGCGCCGGCCGGCGCTCGGCGCTCCTCGTCGTCGGGCCGCACGCCGGCGAGATCGAACGGCGCTTCGGCAAGGGCATTCGCTGGGGCATCGCGCTCGAGATCGTGCGACGCGAAGATCGGGAGACGCCCGGGGACGTGCTGCGGCGACTCGAGCCACGCCTCGACGGCGAGACGATCGTCGTGCGCGGCGACGTCGGAGCGCACGCCGTCATCGGCGAGTTCCTCGCGAAGGTGGACGATGCGCGCGGCCCGGTGGTCGCGGGCCTTCTCGGCGGCCGCCCCGCGGGTCTCTGGCGCCTCCTCCCGGGCGCGCTCAAGAAGAAGGACTTCCCTCGGGAGCCGGGTACGGCCGAATGGGTGAAGGACCCGGACTTCGCGGCCCTCGCGCTTTCCGAGGGGCCGATCCTTCTCGCCGACGTCGCGTCGTATTACAGGGCTGACCGCATCGCCGCCGGCACCGCGCCGGCGATCTCGGAGCGCGCGCTGGTGGACGGGTCAGCGGCCCTCCTCGAAGGCACGACCGTCGCCGAAGAGTCGGTCGTCCTCTCCGGCACGCGCCTCTCCGCGGTGAGCGTCCTGCCGCGTACGGCAGTCCCGCCCGGCGTCACCCTCGAGAATGTCCTCGTCTCGGGCAATCTCGTCGTGGACGCGGCGACGGGCGCGACCAGCCTCCTCACGGATCGCCTGCCCCCGGCGCAGAAGAAGCCCGCCTCGTCGTCGAGCCGGGGACTCGGGCTCGTCGCCCTCGCCCTCTCGCTCCCGCTCTGGCCCGTCGCCGCCGTCTGGAGCGCGATTGCGAACGCGGGCCACGCCACACGCCAGGTCACGCTCGCGGGGAACGCCCGGGACGGCTCGCGCGCGTCGTTTTCGACGTTCCGGTTCGAGACGGCCGTTCCCGTCCTGCGCGACCTGCCGCTTCTTTTCGCAATCCTGTCGGGGCGCCTCGCGCTTTCCGGCGTCACGCCGCTTTCGCCTGCGGAGGAAACGGCCCTCAAGGAGCCATGGGAAAAGGTCCGGCACGAGGCGCCGGCCGGCGTGCTTTCGCTCGCGCGCCTCGCCGCACCCGCGTCCGCGCCGCCCGAGGTGGCGCGCGTCGTGGACGCGTTCT
>DATGDV010000222.1:0-8066 GCA_035310685.1 Thermoanaerobaculia bacterium | reverse complement strand
CTGGACCTGTATCGCCTGCAGTGCGGGGAGATGCCGCAGACGGACGAGCGGCCCACGGCGGCCCCCGAAGCGCGCGCGCGGCAGCCCGCCTCTCCGGGTTACGTGCCGGCGAAGGTCGCGGCGTTCGACTCGAACGTCCTGAACCGGATCGAGGACAGCCTCGCGGCCGCCGTCGGGCCGATGGCGAGAGTGCTCGTCCGCAAGACCGCGCGGAACGTGCCGACGTACGAGGCCCTCTGCGGCGAGCTCGCGCAGCAGGTCTCCGATCCGCGGGCGCGCGACGCGTTCCTGTCGAGCTGTCTTCGCGCTGTGCGCGCTCCCACGGGTCCGGGCAGCCCCGGCCGCATGACGCCGGCGCCGAGCGAAGCGCCGACGCACGCTCGAGGTGACGGCCCGTCCGCCGCCTCCGGGCCTTCACGCCACTTCTCCCAGGAGGCCTATTTCGGATCCGGATCCGCCGGCAAATCGCTTCTCCTCTCCGAGGAGGACCTCCGCTTCGTGGAGGGCGAGCTCGCGCGGCAGATCGGGCCGCTCGCGCGCATCGTCGTGAAACGCGCCGCGAAGACCACCGGCGTCCTCAACGACCTCATCGCGAAGCTGGAGCTCGAGATTCCGACGGACGACAGCCGCCGCGCCTTCCGCGAGGCGATGCGGAAGCACTTCCGCTGAGCGGGCCGGGAATCTCGTAGGCCCCGAGGCGCGAGCCGGGTGCGACGCGCATGACGCCGTCTCCGATTATCTAAAATCATCGCTTCATGTTCGTCCGCTGGCCGCGTGCGGCTCGCTCGGTTATTCTCGCTCTTTCGGTTCGCGTCTTTCTCGGAGTCTTGCTTGCGCGGCCCGCGTGCGCGAGCGGCGCGGAGGCGTCCGCCCTGTGGGACGCGTGGCCGCACACGGTCGAGACGTCGCCGTTCGCGCTCAAGCACGAGGAGCTGCGCGCGCGGCTCGCCGCGATCGCGGCGCGATACCCCGGGCTTTTCTCGATCGCCGAGGAAGGCGTTTCGGCCGAGGGGCGGAAGATTCCCCTCCTCGTCGTCGGCACCGGCCCTGCGACGGTTTTCCTCTGGTCGCAGATGCACGGCGACGAACCCACCGCGACGGTGGCGCTCCTCGACGTTCTCGAGCATCTCGGAAGGACCCGAAAGACGCCCGACACCGAGCGCCTGCTCTCGCGCCTCACGCTCGCGATCATCCCGATGCTCAATCCGGACGGAGCCGCGCGGACGCGCCGCACGAACGCGCAAGGTATCGACATCAACCGCGACGCGCTGCGCCTTCAGACGCCCGAGGGACGGTTTCTCAAGTCCGTGCGCGACCGCCTGAAACCCTTCGTCGGGTACAACCTCCACAATCACAGCCCGAACGTGACCGCGGGGAAGCACGGTCCACAGGTCGCGATCTCGCTCCTTTCGGTTCCGTTCGACGACGCGTTCACCGTGAACGAAGGCCGAAGGACAACCATGCGGATGGCCGTTCTCGTCGAGCGGCTTCTCGGACCGTGGGCGAAGGGTCGCGTGGCCCGTTACGACATGGATTACACCGCGCGCGCGTTCGGCGATTCGATGACGCGCTGGGGCACGCCGACGCTCCTCATCGAGACGGGAGGCTTCTTCGGGCCCGACGAGGCGAACACGCTCGTGCGCCTCAATTTCGTCGCGCTTCTCGGCACGCTCCACGCGCTCGCGGACGGCTCGCTCCCGAGCGTGGATGTCAAAGCGTACGACGCGATTCCGCTGAACGCGCGGGACCGTCTCTTCGACGTTCTCGTGCGCAACGCGCGCGTGATCGGAGGCGGCGGTCTCCCGCCCTTTTTCGCGGACGTGGGCCTGAACGTCGCGTCCGCGCGCCCCGGCTTCTCGGGCTCCTCTCCGCGTGGGACGCGCGGAGGCGTTCTCGAAGTGGGCGACCTGACGGACTTCCTCGGCAAGACCGAGCTCGACCTCGACGGCCGGCTCCTCGTCGTCGCTCCGCCCGGCGGCGCGGACGGCTGGAAGAGGACGCTCGATGGCCTCGCCCGGCGCGGCCTCGTGACGGCGGGCGGGCTCCTCGCGCTTTCCGAGTCCGACCTTTCCGCCGAGGCCAGGGCCTGGCTCGGCGGAACCGCGCCCCTCGCGCCCGGCTATGCCGGAGATTTCCTGGTCCTCGCGTCGGCGGGAGCGGGCCGGTTCCGCGTCGAGCGGCGGATCTCGACCGCCGACTAATCCGGCGCGCTCGCGATGTTAGGCTTGCGCGTGTCCCGGCGCATGACGCTCCTCGCGACGCTTCTCGCGGCGCTCGCGCTGGCTCTCGCCTGGGCGCCGTTCTTTTCGCGGATGGACGTCGTCGTGCGCCACTTCGACGGCCCGAACTATCTCGTCGTCGCGAAGACGCTCTACGTGCCGACGGCCCGGAACCCTCTCCCGGGCTACGCGCTGACGCCCTCCTACTTCACGACACACACGCCCCTCTATCCGCTGGTCCTGCGGGCCTGCTCGCTCTTCGGAGGTTGGAAGGCGGGCCTCTTCGTCGCGACGGGCCTTCTCGCCGCCGCTTCGGCTTCGGCCTTCGCCGTCTACGCAAAGGACGCGGCTCCCGAGATCCCGACCGTCGTTGCGGTCCTCGCGTTCCTCTTCCTGCCCGCGCGGATGTTCCTTTACCGCGCGCTCGGGGCGAGCGAAGCGCTCATGTCGCTCCTCGTCGTCCTCGCGGTCCTCGCGTGGCGCCGCGGGCGCGCCGACTGGGCGCTCTTCGCGGCGGCTCTCGCGACGGTCACGCGCACGAACGGCATTCTCGTGGTCGCCGTCCTCTGCCTGGCGCTCCTCTTCGCGGGCCGCGTGAAGACCGCGCTCCTCGGCGGCGCGCTCGCGGCCCTTCCCCTGCTCGCGCTCTTCTCCTGGTATCGGTTTCTCTTCGGCGACTTCTTCGCGCTCCTCCACGTCCACGCCGACAGCGCGGGAGGGGCTGGCCGCCTGTGCCTCCCGTTCGCGTTCATCGGCGAGATGGCCGCCCGGAACGACTGGGAGACGGCGGAAATGCTGCTGGGGCTCCACCTTTTCTACGTCCTCTGTGCCGCGCGCCTCTTCGCGAAAGGAGACCGGCTCGAGGCAGGCCTCGTCGCGGCGCACGTCGCCTTGTTCTCGCTCCTGAGGGAACGGGACCTCGCCCGGTACTACCTCACCGTCGCCCCGTTCGCCGTTGTCGTCGCGTGGCGCGACGTCTGGAGCCGGCCGCGCCTCGCCGCGGCGGTTCTCGCCGTCCTCGGGCCCCTTTCGGCCTACTACGCGTGGAAGACGATCCCGATGAACCTGTGCAGCGAGCCCGCGTATCGCGCGCTCCTCTCGTTTCTCTCATCCTGAAAACGAGCCCGGGGTCTCGCGAAAGAAATCTCTTTCGTCAGCTTCCGATGAGCACCCGGGCGCGCGGGGCGGCAGCGCCCTTGGCGGGGGCGCGGTCGCAATAACGCGCCCAGATCGTCGCCGCCGCCAGCAGGATCACGCCCACCGTCGTCGCGAGGAATACCGCGACCGGCCGCGCCTTCCGCACCGGCGGGATGGAGAGCGAGGAGATGAGGCGCTCGGCGCTCGTCGTCTGACGGGACTCGGTCTCAAAGACGGCGTCGACCTCTCCGAAGCGCACGGCCGTGCCCGTGACGAGTGGCGCCTCCTGGACGCGGGTCCCGCCCACGCTCGTGCCGTTCGCGCTTCCGAGGTCGCGCACGACCCAGCCGCTCGGCGTCTTCTCCACGAGGGCGTGACGGCGTGAGACCGAGCGGCTCGTGAGGGGGACGTCGCAGTCCGGGTCGCGCCCGACGACCGCCTGCTGCTCGAAAACGTATCGGCGTGAGGCGCCCTCGTCGCGGACGGTCAGGACACCCGGCATGAATCCTCTCCCCCCGGAATCTTATGCCGGCCGCGGGACGGCGGCCGAATCGTCCTCGGCGACGGGCGGGCCGAGGACGAACGCGACGTCCCCGACGTTCGTGCCCGTGGGCCCGGGGGAGAACGCGTCGCCGAGAGCCCGGAAGAACGGGCCGGTGTCGTTCTCGAGCAGAGCGCGCGCGGGATCGAGCCCGAGCGCTTCGGCTCTCGCGAGCGTGGTGCCGTCGACGAAGGCACCCGCGGCGTCCGGCTCATGGTCGACGCCGTCCGTTCCCGCGCAGAGCATCGCGACGCCGGGAACTTCCGCGATCTCGCGAGCCGCCGCGAGCGCGACCTCGCGGTTTCGGCCGCCGTGGCCGTGACCCTTGACCGTAACGGTCGTCTCGCCCCCGAGGATCGTGACGTGGCGCTTCGGCGCGAGCGTGGACCTCTGTCGCCTCAGGTCTCCCGCGGTCGCGCCCGCGTAGGCGAGATGCCCGCCCGCGACGCGCGCCTCGCCCGAGAGGAGCTCGTGGACGACGCGGGGCTCGATGCCGAGGCGCAGCGCCTCGGCCCGCGCGCCTTCGAGCGCCGTACGCACGTCGGCGAGGAGCACGCTCCAGCGCGGTCCGGCCGGCCGCGTCGGGGCCGGTTCGTGTCCGTACGAGAGGTGAGCGCGCACCGACGGAGGAACGAGCGGCGCGATCCGGAACCTTTCCAGGATCGCGCGCGCCTCGGAGGGCCGCGTCGGCCAGCCGAGCGTCGGGCCCGACGCAACGAGATGCCAGCCGGCGTCCCCGAGGTCGGAAAGCACGAGCGTCACGACGTCGGCGGCGCCCGCAGCAGCGGCGAGACGCCCTCCCTTGACCCGCGACAGCGCGGCACGCACGGAGTTCACGTCGGCGATCGGCGCGCCCGCCGCCAAGAGCAGAGCCGACGTCTTCGACTTGTCCTCGAGGGAGATTCCCGGCGCAGGGGCGCAGAGAAGGCTCGAGCCGCCACCCGAGAGGAGGACGACGAAGAGGTCGTCCTTGCCGAGCGCGTGTGCCAGCGAAAGGGCGGCCTCTCCGGCGACCAGGCTGCCCTCGTCGGGAAGGGGATGGCTCGCCTCGATCGTGCGCGTCGAGGGGGGCAGGGTGCGGAAGGGTGCGCCGCGAGGCGCGACGACGAGCATCTCGTCGATGCGCGTGCCGAGAGTCGAGTGCGCGGCGGCGGCCATCGGGACGGCCGCCTTTCCGACGGCCAGGACCGCGACGCGCGAAGGCGCGAAGACGAACTCGCGCCTCGCCCGCGACGACACGGAACGGACGAAGACTCCGGCTCCGCGGCGTCCGAGCGCCCCGGAAACGAGGGCCGCCGGATCGACGGCCGCAACCGCAGCGTGATAGAGCTGTACGAGAATTTCGCGCGGGTCCACGAGCCGCGCAGTCTATCGGAGGTGCTTCGCGGGAGTAAGATCGTCTCGGGCCGCATCCGGCGGCGCAGGGAGACTCATCATGGCACGTACACGGGTTGGCGACATTCTCGGGTCGGTGCGCGAAGGACTCTCCGATGCTGGCGAGAGAGGACAGGATCTTGCGCGGGACGTGGCGGAGCGCGTGGAAGACGTCCTCGACGAGGCCGGCGTCCAGGGAAAGCGGATCCGGAAGGAGCTCGCGCGCCGGTGGAAGACGGTCGACAAGGTCGGCCGGGAGAACGCCTTCGTCATGGCGATCGCCGCGCTCGGGGTCGGCATCGTCGTCGGCTACCTCCTGTCGCGCGACGACGACTGAACCTACGGTTCTCGAGCGGTGAAGGGGGCTCCGGGGGAAACACGACCGTGTTTCCCCCATTACTAGCAGCTGCTAGCGCGCCCCTCTCGGTTGCGTGCGAAGCACGCGGCGCGCTACGCGAAATGGTCGGCGTTGATCTGCTGGTAGTGCTTCCACTTCTCCGGGATGGTCTCTTCCGTGAAGATGGCCTTGACGGGGCACACGGGCTCGCAGTTGCCGCACTGGATGCACGTATTCGGGTCGATGTAGAGCATCGTCGCCTCGGCGAAACCGTCCTCGTCCTTCTTCGGATGGATGCAGTCCACGGGGCAGACCTCGACGCACGCGGTGTCCTTCGTCCCGATGCACGGCTCGGCGATGATGTACATGCCCATGCGGCGGCTTCCCCCGGCGCGCGAGATTAGCACCGGACGGTTGACGCGAGGAGGGCGCGCCGCGGAAGATCCCCGGACCGCCGACAGGAGGACTCGTGGATCTCGCCGAACGACTCCGGGTTCTCCGGACCGGATTTTCCCGGACCTTCTGGGTCGCCAATCTCCTGGAGCTCTTCGAGCGCTTCGCGTACTACGGCAGCAAGGCCGTCCTCTCGATCTACATCTCCGACCAGGTGGGTCTCGGGCCGGCGATGGCGACGGTGCTGGCCGGGAGCGTTTTCAACACTCTCCTCTATCTTCTTCCGCCGCTCGCCGGCACGGTCGTGGATCGCTGGGGGTTCCGGAAGAGTCTCGCGCTCTGCTTCGCGATCTTCTGCGCGGGCTATCTGCTGATCGGTCTCGCCGGGCTCCCGGCGGGCAGGCCCCTCGTCGCGGCGCTCGGCGGCCCGAAGTTCTACACGCTCTTCGCGCTCGTCGTCACCGCGATCGGCGGGTCGCTCATCAAACCGAGCGTCGTCGGCACGGTCGCGCGAACGACGACGCAGGACACGAAGGCTCTCGGCTACTCGATTTATTACATGCTCGTGAACATCGGCGGCGCGGTCGGGCCGTTTCTCGCGGTGCCGGTCCGCGAGAACCTCGGCATCTCGTACGTCCTCGTCATGTCCTCGGCGACGTCGTTCCTTCTGCTCGTCGGAACGCTCGTTTTCTTCAGGGAGCCGCCGCGGCCCGCCGACGCGCCTCCCCCGACGTCGTTCCGGAAGGTCCTCGGGGACATGGTGAAGGTCTTCGGGAACGTACGCTTCATCACGTTCCTCGTCATCTTCTCCGGCTTCTGGGTGATGTTCTGGCAGGTCTTCTACTCGCTGCCGTTTTACGTGCGCGACGTCCTGCATTTCGCGCGCTTCGAGATCATCGAGACGGTGGATGCCTGGACCATCATTCTGATCACGGTGGTCGCCACGGCGATCGCGCAGAAGCTCAAGCCTGTCGTCGCGATGACGATCGGCTTCGCGCTTGCGGCGTCTTCGTGGTTCGTGATGGTCTACACGCCGCCTGCGCTTGCACAGGTCCTCTCGTGGCCCGTCGTCTTCGTGATGAACCTCGTCCTCCGGTTCCTCGGGCTGGTCGGCCTGCCCGTGACCGTGGTCGACCTGACGCCGTCCATCGCGCCGACGGCGCTCGGACTCATGGTTTTCGCGATCGGCGAAGGTCTCCAGGCGCCGCGCTATTACGAGTACGTCGCTGACCTCGCGCCGAAGGACCAGGTCGGCACGTACATGGGCTTCGCCTTCCTGCCCGTGGCGATCGGGACGTTCTTCGCGGGCATGGTCGCCGGGCCGCTCGTCGAGCACTACGTCGAGGGTTACAAGAAAGGCGTGGTCGCGCATCCGGAAGGGATGTGGCTCGTCGTCGGGAGCATCGGCATCCTGGCCACGATCCTGATGCTCCTCTACGACCGGATCTTCGCGCCCCGGAGAGCGGCCGCCTGACGCGGCTCGGACGCCATGATCCTGCTCGCGTTCCTGGCGGCGCTCGCGGCGATCGGCTTCGGCGCGTGGCTGCGGGAACGCGTCGCGCGCGACACGGAGCGCGTCGCGCGGCTGGAACGGGAGATCAAGGCGCTGCGCGAGGAAATCCGGAAGATTTCTGCTCCCGTGCAGGCCGCTTCGGCGGCCTCGTTCCCTGCTGACGCATCGCTTGGGGCCGCATCCGGCATTTCTTCGAAGGGGGAAGAGGGGGTCGAGCAATCCGCACCGGCGGCCTCGTCCCCTGCTGAGGCATGGCAGGGGGCGGCGTCCGTCATTTCTTCGAAGGGGGAATCCGGGGCCGAGCAGGGCGCTCCGCCGATCGCGTTCCCGATCCCTCCGGTCGCCTTCGCTCCTCCGCAGATACCCCCTTCCAGGAAAATCACCGATGCCTTCGCTCCTGCCGAGCCTCCCGGCGCGGCCGCCTCGATTCGCGAGGGAGCAGAAATTCCCCCGGTCCCCCCGCCCCCGGTTGCGCCGCCTGCGGCGGCGCGCGCGGGACGCGTCGACTGGGAGAGCTTCGTCGGCGTGAAGCTCTTCTCGTGGGTCGCCGGA
>DATGDV010000221.1:0-5197 GCA_035310685.1 Thermoanaerobaculia bacterium | reverse complement strand
GCGGAGAATCTCGCCGCGGACCTCCCGGCCCGCCTCGCGCCGAACGCGCTCGAGGGACAGATCCCGGAGTTGCACCTGTGTGCCGTCACGCGACGGCTCGAGGAGGAACTCGAGGCGGTAGCCGCCGCCCATGGCGTACGCGACGCGTTGGCCTTCGACGCCCTGGACGACGACGGAGTCGAGCCGGGTGAAATCGGTCACGTTGAAGAGCTTCTTGAGCTTCTCGCCGATTCCGCGGATCTCCTCCGAGACGTTCGTCTTCTCGGCCGAGCGCGACTTCTCGGACGCGGACTTCAGAAGCGTGACGGCGATGTCGATGGCGCGAAGCGGCACGTCGAACGCCGCCATGGCCCGGGTGATCTGCTCGACCCGCGCCGGCGTCCCCCGCACGGTGAGGGAATTCTGGTTCGACTCGAGGACGACGGAGACGGCGCGCGACTCGGAAAGAAGCGGTCGCAGGACCGCGAGGGCGTCCTCGACCTTCCGATACTTCAGCGTGAACACCTTGACGACCGTCTGCGCCTGCGGGGCGCCGAGCGCGGGCGTTCGGCCGACGGAGAGCAGGGTCAGGGACAGGAGGACGACGGCTCGGACGGCGATCCGAAGCCGGACGGCGCGAAATCCCATGGCTCAGAGATCCGCGTGCGGGTCCGCGATGAAGACGACGTTCGGCTCCTTCGGGGACACCGCGGCGAACTCGTAGACCCGGGCGCCCGGGTTCTTCAGATCCTGGATCAGCGGCCGGACCGGCAGACGAGTGTCGAGGGCTTCACGATCGTCCGACCCGTCCTGGCGTTCACTCGGCGTCGGCGTGAGGCTCGCCTGCGGCTGCTCCTTCCGGGCGAGGCGGATTCCGCCGATGCCGAAGAGCCCGGCGGCCAGGACCACGAGCGCGGCCGCCTGAAGAAAGCGCCGCGAGAGGAACGGGCGCGGTGCGGGAGGAGCGCCGATGCGCGAGCGCCGCCGCACTTCGGCGAGGACGTCGTCCGCCACGCGGCGCACGTCCTGCGCCGGCGGTGCTGGGGCGACGGACGCCGCGAGCGGCGCGAAGAGAAGAGTCGGGTCGAGCGCGCGCGCCTCGGCCGCGCAGGAGGCGCAGCGAGCGAGATGAGCCTTCAGGTCGGAAGACAGGGAGGGAAGAGAAAGAGAAGAAGAAGAGATTTCCTCTGAAAGGGACAGACGGACGGCGGCGAGCACGCGAGCGGACTCCGGGCAACTGCGACGCCCCGCGCCCCTGTTCTCGCCTTCTCCCCTGGTTGATCCGTCCCTCGCCATCCTTCCCTTCTTCCTCTCGTTCTCTCTCTCAGCAAAAAAATCCGAAAACCAGAACCTACCGCCCCGCCACGAACTCGGGGAACCGCTTCCGGATCTCGACGCGCAGGATGCGCCGGGCCTGGAAGAGGTGATTGCGAACCGTCGATTCGCGACACTCGAGAATCTCGGCGATCTCGCGGCTGTCCTTGTCCTCGAACTCCCTCAGGACGAAGACCAGGCGTTGCTTCGCGGATAGGGCGCTCGCGCAGCTCTCGAACACGCGCCGGACCTCGCTCTCGGCGAGGAGAGCGGGGCCGTCCGGCTCCGCGCCCGTGCGCGCGCCCTTCACGAGGCGAAAGCTCTCGGCCTCCGTGCGCTGCCGCGTCCCCCGCGCGCGCAGCGCGTCGATCGCGAGATTGGCGGCGATGCGAAACAGCCACGTCGAGAACGCCCAGGCCGGGTCGTATCGCCCGAGGTTCTCCCAGACCCTGACGAAGGTGAGCTGCGCGACGTCGCGCGCGTCCTCGGCGTCGCCGAGGAGTCGCCTCAGGAACGACAGGACGCCGGGAGTCCGGCGAGTGACCAGCTCGGCAAAGGCGTCCGCGTCCCCTCGCGCCGCGCGGCGCGCGAGCGCACGCTCTTCGGCAGGAGTCCCGGGAGGACCGAGGGAAACCACCCGCGGGCCGGGCCCATCGGCCGGCGGCTCGGAGGAATCCGGTCGGGCAGCGGACGAGACGAGACGCATCGCTTCGGCGTCTTTTACGTTTGCGGGCTCGTCTTCGTCTACCAGTCGCCGGGACCCCCTCGACCTTCCGAAGTATAATGTGCGACACGAGTGGAGTGGGGCGATAAATTCTTGTCAGGACTCGATTTGATGTCGGCCCTGCCCTCCGGGGCCCCTCTGCTCCCACTCGTCGTCTCGAGGCTCTTCCCGTCCGCTCGAGGGCCCGGGAATCGGGGCGGGATCTGGATCCAGGGCGTCTCCGTGGGAGAGGTGGAGGTCGCCCTCACGCTCGCGGACCTCCTCGCCTCGCTCGAGCCGGGTCTGCCGCTCCTGCTCACGTCCACGACGCCCGCCGGCGTCGGACTCCTCTCGCGCCGCCGGCCCGGCGCCTGGCGGCCGTTCCCGCTCGACGTGCCGTCTTCCGTCCGGCGGTTCTTCGACGCCTCCGAGCCGCGTCTCCTGATCCTCGTCGAGACGGAGCTCTGGCCCGTGGTGCTCGGCGAAGCGCGGCGCCGGGGCACCCCGGTTCTCGTCGTCAACGCGCGCCTGTCGCAGCGGTCCGCGCGGCGTTACCGGCGGATCGCGCGCCTCTTCGGCGGCTCCTGGGACGCCCTCACGCAGGTCCTGGCGCGCACGCGGGAAGACGCCATCCGTTTCGAGGAGATTGGCGTCCCCCCTTCGCGTGTCACGGTAGGCGGCGACCTGAAGTTCGACCGCGCTCCCGCGCCCGAGCCGCCGTTCGCCGGCCGGCTGCGCCGGCTCGCGGACGGGCGCCCGACCCTCGTGGCGGGCTCGATCGCCGAGAGCGAGATCCCGCTCGTCCTCGAGGTGCAGCGCTGGCTCGGGAAAAGCCTGCCCGGGGTGTTCCTCGTTCTGGCGCCCCGTCAGCCTGACGCGTTCGACGCCGCCGAACGCCTCGCAAGGGCCGAGGGGCTGAGAGTCGTCCGGCGCTCGCGCCTGAACGCCGCGGAGGAGGAGTGCGCCGACGTCTTTCTTCTCGACTCGGTCGGCGAGCTTGCGGGGACCTACACGCTCGGCGAGGCGGCGCTTCTCGGGGGGTCGTTCGCGCCGAAGGGCGGACACAACGTCCTCGAGCCGCTCCGCGCCGGAGCGCCGGTCGTCCACGGGCCGTCGACGGGAAACATTCGCTCGGCTCTCGACGCCGCCGAAGGCGCCGTTTTCGCCGCGGCCGATGCACGCTCGGCCGCCGACGTTCTCCGGCCGCTCCTCACGGATCCGGGGACGCGCGCCCGAGCGTCGGCCATCGCGCGCGACCTCTTCGCGGGCCACGCCGGGGCCGCGCGGACCGCCGCCGAAGCCGCGCTCCAGCTGGCCCGTTCCGGAGCGCCGGCCGCGTGAGCTTTCTCGCCCCGCTCGCCGCCCTCTACGGAACCGCCGTGTCGGTGCGGCTGGCCGCGTACCGCCGCGGCCTCCTCCGGGTTCGTCGGGCGGGACGCCCGGTGCTCTCCGTCGGCAATCTCGCCGCCGGCGGCACGGGAAAGACTCCTTTCGTGAGATGGCTCGCGGGGGAGCTTCTCGGCCGCGCCATCCGGCCTTCCATCCTCACGCGCGGATACGGCAGAGCGACGCGTGGCGCGGTCGTCGTCTCGGACGGCGCGGGCGCCGTCGCCCCGGTGCGCGACTCCGGGGACGAGGCCGCGGTCCTGGCCCGCGCGCTTCCCCGGGTTCCGATCGTGGCCGATCGCGATCGCCTCGCGGCCGCCCGGCGCGTGGAAGCGCTCGTGCCCGACGTGGGCCTTCACCTCCTCGACGACGGCTTCTCGCACGTCGCTCTCGCGCGCGACCTCGACGTCGTGCTCCTGGACGCGACCGCGCCCGACGCGGGCGGCTCGCTGCTGCCGCGTGGCGGCCTGCGCGAGCCACTCTCCTCCCTGGAGAGAGCGGACGTCGTGGTCGTCACGAAGTGCGAGCAGGCGGACTCGGCTCCGGCGCGCGGCCTCGCGGCTCGATGGGCCCCTGGTGCGCCCGTCTACCATGCCAGGACCCGCGTCCTCGGCATTCACGACGATGCCGGAGAAGAGGTCCGTCCCGAGGACCTGCCCGGCGGGACGCTCGTCGCCGTGGCCGCCCTCGCGCACCCGAGCGCTTTCCTCGGAACGCTGACCTCGCTCGGGATCGCCCCGGCCGGCGTCGAGACGTTTCGCGACCATGACCCCTATGCGCCTTTCGCGCTCGGCCGAATCGAGCACGCGGCAGAGGAGTCCGGCGCTACTGCCGTCATCACGACGGAGAAAGACGCCGTCAAGCTGGAGGGACGCCTGAGGCTTCCTCTGTTTCGCGTCGCCGTCGAGATGGCGGTCACGGAGCCCGGCTTCGTCGCGGACGCGCTCACGCGTCTCGCGCGCCCGCCTTCCTGATGCCCAAGAAGCGCACCGCATTCCGGAATCGCCTCGAGGCGTTGACCGCGGGCGCCGCGGGCGCTCTTCTCGCGAGGATGACGCCCGAGGCTGCCGAGAGGTTCGGCCGCGTCCTCGGCCGCCTCTATCGCAGGCTCGACACCCGGCGCCGGGACCTCGCGCGCGCAAATCTCGCGCGCGCGTTCCCCGAGCTTTCCCGCGCGGAGATCGACGACCTCACGGTCCGCGTGTTCGAGCATTTCGGCGGCGTCGCGGCGGAGCTTCTCTATTCGATCGGCCACGAACCCGCGGACGCTCTTGCCCGGATCGAGACGGATGGAGCCGAGATCGCGCAGGCCTCTTTCGAGAGCGGGCGCGGAGTTCTCTTCCTCACGGCGCATCTCGGAAACTGGGAATGGGCCGCGCTCGGGACCGGCTCGATGGGCATCCCGGTGGGCGTCATCGCGCGTCCTCTCGACAACCCGCTGCTCGATGCCGCCCTCACGCGCCTCAGGACGTCCACGGGAAACTTCGTGATCGCCAAGCGCGAGGCGGCGCGCGAGATGTTGCGGGCCCTTCGGAGCGGCGGCGCGATCGGAATCCTCAACGATCAGCGCGCGCGCCCGCCGGACGCCGTCGTGGCTCCTTTCTTCGGCCAGCCGGCCGCGACGTCTTCCGCGCTCGCCAAGCTCGCGAATCGCACGGAGGCCCTCGTCATCCCTGCGGCGGCGATTCGCATCGCCCCGGCGCGCTGGCGCCTGACCTTCGAGCCCGCCCTGGACGTTCGATCGCTTTCGGAGCCGGAGCGTGGCGTCGAGAAGCTCACCGCCCGCCTCAACGGAATTCTGGAGAACATGATCCG